>CAZHSA010000171.1:0-7928 GCA_964535135.1 uncultured Kordia sp. | reverse complement strand
TCTGCGCAAATGGAGATTTACAATCGCTATTACAAAGCGATGTACAATACTGCATTTCGAATTTTAAAGGACAGCGCAGAAGCTGAAGATGCCATGCAAGAAGCGTTTTTAAATGCTTTTATGAAATTGGACACCTTTAGCGAAAAAGTTTCGTTTGGCGCATGGTTAAAAAAAATCGTAGTGAACAAAAGTATTTATCTGTATAAAAAGCAGCGACGAAAAGAAGAAGTTCCGATCGACACGATGTTACATAAGGTCGAAGATAATGATGGAATTGCTTCAGACGAAGAGTTTACAAGCTTACAGGCTCAAAAAGTATTGCAAACTTTAAAAACACTGAAAGACAATTACAGAGTTTCTTTGACCTTACATTTAATAGAAGGGTTCGATTATGAAGAAATTTGCTCAATTCTAGATATAAGCTATGCAAATTGCCGAACAACAATTTCGCGCGCAAAAGAAAGTCTAAGACGAAAATTGGAAGTATACGTATGAACGAGAAAGACAACATTACAAATCTGTTTGACCGATTGCAAGACGATTTCGATATAGAAACGCCTCAATTAGGACACGAACACCGTTTTTTGAAAAAGCTACAAAAGCCAACTCAAGAAACAACTGAAACCAAACAACCGATTGTGCTGTTTACTTGGTGGAAACAAATTGCGGCTGCCTGTGTCGTATTGGTAAGTCTGGGAATTATTATCGGTTCTAATGTAGATTTTGGCGCTTCCGCAGAAGATACTCAGATTACCTTTTCGCCTGAAGTGGAAAAATCACAACTGTATTTTGCTTCGTTGCTCGAAAAGGAAATTGAAAAAGTAAAAGCAGCAGAAGACGAAGACACCAAAGAGATCATTCAAGATGCAATGCTGCGTTTGAAACGACTCGAAAATGATTACGAAACCCTAAAAAATCAAATCGTTGAAAATGGAGACGACAAACGAATTTTACACGCCATGATCACAAATTTTCAATTGCGTATAGAGTTACTTGAAAGCGTTTTACAACAAATTGATGAAATTAAATTATTCAAAAATGAACAAACTATTATATAAACTAACACTTATTGCTTTTGTACTTCCTTTAGTCGCTTTTGCTTCCAACGGAAATGGAAAAATGAAAGGAAAGCATACCAAGGAGAAAACCATTACCAAAGAGTTTTCTGTAAATGCTGATGCATTGCTCAAAGTAACCAATAGTTACGGAACAGTCCATTTGACTTCTTGGGACAAAAATACAATTGCGATTGAAGTGACGATTAAAACCAATGGAAACTCTGAAAGTAAAGTCAGTGAGCGCTTGTCGCAAATTGATGTCGATTTTACCAATACTACGAATATGGTAAATGCCAAAACAAAATTCAACAACGGTTCTAAAGCATGGTGGAAATGGAACAAGCGCAATAATGTAAACGTGAATGTAAATTATACCATTAAGTTTCCAAAAGGCAACGAGTTGGACATTTCTAACGATCACGGAAAAATTTTCATTGACAAAGCAGAGAATAAAGTTTCGTTAAGTTCTGATTATGGCGGTATGGAAATTGGCGAATTGATGTCTGATAACAATTCACTCAGTTTTGATTACACCAATAATGTAACCATCGCATATATGAGCGGAGGACGCATTAATGCCGATTATTCTTCTTTCAATATCAACGAAGCAGGAGATGTTAAACTAAATGCAGATTACACAAAATCAGTTTTTGGAAAAGTAAACACTATAGAATACAGCTGCGATTTTAAAACACTTCAAATAGGAGAAGCCACTAATGTTGAAGGTGTGGGCGATTATTTATCGCTTCGTTTGGGGAAAATTTCTGGAAATGTAGACTTAGAAGCGGATTACGGTTCTATTAAGATTGCAGAAATGACCAGTAACGCTGGTACTATTGAAATCGAATCAGAGTATGCAGGAATTAAAATTGGCTATCAACCGAATTACAATTTCACTTTTGAGTTCGATTTGGAAAATGCAAGTTTGAAAGGTGAAGAAAGTTTCACACTAAATAAAAAAATAATTGAAGATGGCGAAAAGTATTATCAAGGCTATCACGGAAACGACTCAAGTAATAACAGTATTAGTATCAATTCGGAGTACGGAAGTATTCGTTTTACAAAATTATAATTCATCAAATCATAAAAACAATAATTAATTTAAAAAATCAATCATTATGAAAAAAGCGACAGTATTTATCATCACATTATTAATGGCTACCACAGTTTCTCATGCACAATGGGGAAAAAAGAAAATTAAAGGAAATGGCAATGTAACCACAATCACACGATCTACTTCAGATTATGACGAGGTTGCTGTAGCTGGCTTCTTTGACGTAGAATTGGTAGCTGGCACCGAAGGAAGCATTACACTTGCAGGAGAATCGAACTTGTTAGAGTATGTAATGACCGAAGTAGATGGCGACGTGTTAAAGATTAAAACTAAAAAAGGATACAACTTACGTACGAGCAGAGGAAAATCGTTAGTAATTACGGTTCCTTTTCAAGACATTAGCAAAGTAGCATTATCTGGTTCGGGAGATGTAGTTACGAAAGACACTATTAAAGCAGATACTTTTAAAATGGCGTTAGCAGGTTCTGGTGATGTTGTTATTGATGTGGAAACGGGAAAGCTAAAAATGGCAGTTTCTGGTTCGGGAGATATGACGGCAAGAGGAAGCGCTGATAACGCAGAAATAGCATTGTCTGGTTCAGGTGACATTCACGCATACCAATTAAAGGCAAAAAGTGCAAAAGTAAGTTTGGCAGGTTCTGGAGATATCAGATTACATGCAACAGATTATTTAAAAGCGCGTGTCGCAGGTTCTGGAGATATTACGTATAAAGGAAAGCCAGCAAAACAAGATACCAAAGTAGCGGGTTCAGGAAGTATTTCTATGAACTAGGAGATTCAACAATCAAAATTTGGACATTAAAAAAGCCACTCGTTTCCGAGTGGCTTTTGTATGTTTTATATGTTTTTTTACAATTATTGTCTTGTAAAGACTGAAGTTGACATTACAGACACTGAAATTTCAATACCTTCTAAAGATTGAACATCTTGTTGATTTTGCACAAAAGTAAGTGTTTGACCGTCTGCACTAATGGAGTATTCCAATTCTTGCGGTTCTCCAGTTACGGCACTTGTGTCAGCTCCTGGCACATTAAAAGTATAAAAAGGTTCATCAAGAATCATTGTAGTCGGTCCAACATTTTCATAGGATCCACTTTCTGTAGTCACATTTCCACCTTGCGTTGTTGTCATAGGAGTTTCGCCATTAAAACTTGTTGTCATAGAAATGCCGTAGCTTCCAGTAGCGGTATAGGTGTCTTCTGTAAAGGTAACAGTGTAATCGAGGTCCGTTCCCACTATATCTGAGTCAACAGTTGTAGAAAGACCTAATAGTGTTGTAGCAGTTTGTATGTCTGCATCTAAAGAAACGGCTTCCCATGTTCCTATAAGAGAAGTAGCAGCAGAACCTGTATCTAAAGTTGCACTTTGATCAATGTCTGCGTCAAGTATTTCATTTTCGCAAGTAAAGGCAGTTAGGGAAACAAAAATTACTAATAATAGGGATGCTTTTTTCATGTGATAACGGTTTTAATTTCAGTCAAATGTACTAATTTTTATATTTTTCGCAACATTTTCTTTTTTGTGAAATTTTGCAATTAATAGTATTCGTAGGTTCTAGTCACTACTTTTCGAGGTGTTTTTGTATCTTCTTCATCATAATCGAGTCGTTTTGTCCAATTCTTATGTTCATCAAATGTAACATATTCAAAAGTGTAATGAAAAATGACTACGTTATTTTGATCGGTTTGTTTTTGACTGGTGATTCTTCCATCTGAATCATATTCAAATTCTAAAATGATTTTTTGTCTTTCTTCGCCAGGATATTCATCTAACAATGTAATTTCTTGCCGTACAATTCTATCATTTTCTAAAAACGAAACTCCTTTGGAAGTGATTCCTTCCTTTACATCTGAATTTTGAAACTTTATTTTTGTGTCAGAAGTAAACGTAATTTTCATTCTGCCTATTAGCTTTCCATCAGGATTGTACCTGAGTTCTGAAACAATCTCTCCGCCTTCTCTCTTTGGAATCATTTTTTCGGTTAGATTGTTATTTTCATCTAAAAATTCTAGCGATTTGTATGCACCATTAGATGTAAACGTGACTCTCATGTTACCAAAACCATCAAACGGATCACCTTGAACCCATTCGCCAAACTTATGCACCGCTTCATAATAATTTTCAGTATACGTTTTTACATTTCCTTGAACGCCAAATATGGCAAGATCACTTTTGTCAGCACAGGAAACACAAATTCCGACAAGGAGAAAGAGTATATGTTTTTTTAGGTTCATTTTAATATTTTTTGATGTTCTTCTTTAGTTAGTTTATTAATAATACTCGTAAGTCCTAATTACTATTTTTTTAGGTATTGTATCTTCTTTTGAACTATAGTCTAATCGTTTAGTCCAATTATTTTGGTCATCAAATTCGAGATATTGAAGTTTTACAGTTACAGAATTTCCATCTGGATATGTTTTTTCTATCCCAGAAGTCATGCCATTTTTAGTATATAAAAATTTCATACTAACTTCATATTCTACTTCGCCATCGTGTAATGTTTTAAAATCGCGGCGTATTCGTTTGCCATTTTTTAAATAAAGTGTTCCTACAGCGACTTCAACAAGTTCATCTTTATATGACGCATACGAAGTAAACTCGATTTTTGTCTCAGAAAGATACGTATATACAGTCTTCACCTGAAACTCTCCAGCTACATCATATGTTACTTCTTCTACAATTTTCCCATTTTCTTTTTTGGGAATCATATACGTGAGTAGCTTATTATTTTTATCAAAAAAATCGGCCCGTTCAAAATCACCTTCCTCTGAAAAAGATTTACTAAAACTCTGATATCCTAGCGATTCTCCTTTGTGCCATTCGCCAAGTTTTTTAACAGGTTCATACTGATTTTCAGTATACTTTTTTACCTCTCCATGTAATTCATATGAACTCCAATGTGTTTTTTTTGCACAAGAACTTAGCATTGCAAAAGCAATAAAAAGTATTGGAATTACGATATACTTTTTAGTTGTCATACTTTCTATTAGACATTTGGCAATGTATAAGTTGAGTTACTGAACATATCGTGTCTTTTTTATAAAGCTTATTACAATAAAAGATATTAAGAAGAATATCGCCAAAAACAATACCGACCATTGCATAGAGCCCGTAACAGAATTTAATATTCCAAACACTAACATTCCTAAAACAATAGCTATTTTCTCGGTAACGTCATAAAAACTAAAATACGTAGCAGTATCGTCTGTTTCTGGTAATAATTTAGAATACGTTGAACGCGATAAGGATTGAATCGCGCCAAGCACTAGACCAATCAAACCACCTAAAGCGTAAAAATAGATTTCAATATTTTCTTGAGTTTTATCTAGTGAAAACGCCACAAAACAAACCAATCCCCATATAACGATGGTTAATTTTAGTGCCGTTAAGTTTCCGTATTTTTTTGAAATGTTTGAGAAGATATATGCTCCAAATATTGCCACAAATTGCACTAGTAAAATAGCGCCTATTAAATTCGTGGTGGGTAAGCCTAATTCAGTACTTCCAAAAATTCCTGCCATGTAAATAATTGTTTGCACGCCTACACTAAAAAAGAAGAACGATATTAAGAATGTACGCAATTGTGCATAATCTTTTAACTCTTTCCATACTTTTCCTAATTCTTTAAAACCGCTGGTTAAATAGCCTTTTTGTGGTGTTTTTGGGTGTTCATTTTTGGGTAATTTTTTATAGGTAATTTGTGCAAAACCTAACCACCAAACTCCAACGATGATAAAAGAAATTCGTGTTGCCAGTCCTTTTTCGATGCCGAACATTTCGTGCCCTTCAATAAGTACCAAACACGCAATAAGCAATAAAATAGAACCTATATATCCCATAATGAATCCTTTGGCACTAGCTGCATCTTGCTGTTCCGGATGTGCTACTTCGGGCAAATACGCGTTGTAGAATACAATACTACCCCAAAATCCAATTCCTGAAGTTATGGTGAGCAACAAGCCAATCCACAAGCTAGCTTCGTCTTGAAAAAAGAACAATCCCATGATGGATAGAGATCCTAAAAGGCAGAAGAATTTTAAAAATTTGAGTTTGTTTCCTGTATAATCCGCTATTCCTGAAAGTATGGGAGAAATAAAGGCAACTATCAACATAAAGAGAGCAATGGTATAGTTGTACAGTGTTGTCGGATCCCAATCGGTTCCTAAAAAGTTGATTTTTTCAGTCAATTCATAACTCTTAAAACTCTCTGTAACGGTTGCATAATATATGGGAAATACAGCTGTACTGATGACTAAGGAATATACTGAGTTTGCCCAATCGTAAAATGCCCAAGCACCAATTAGTTTTTTATCGCCTTTTTGCAATTGTGTTTTTTGTCCCATGTTGTCTATAAAGTAAAAGCCGTTCACAGTAATTTGTGAACGGCTTCTAAAATACAGATTTATTTTTGAAAGTACGTTAATTTAAAATTTTCCTAAAGGACGATAGTCTGAAACTCCAAACTTTCTAGCTTCCGATTTTGCTCTGTCGGCTTCTGCTTGTAAATTTTTAATACGTGTTTCGCTTGATGGATGCGTACTTAAAAACTCTGGCGGTGCTTGTCCTCCACTTTTTGCACCCATACGTTTCCACAATTCTGGCGCTTCGTCTGGATTGTATCCTGCAATTGCCATCAAGTAGATACCGATCTTATCCGCTTCATTTTCATGTTTTCTGCTAAAGGGTAACATTCCTAATACATTAGATCCTACACCGTAATATTGATTGAACGCTTGGCGCGATTTGTCATCTTTAATCGCAATGTTTCCAGCAACAGCAATTCCTTGTTGTATATATGCTGCACTCATACGTTGTTGCCCATGATTTGCCAATGCGTGCGCAACTTCATGTCCCATAATGGCAGCAACGGCCGTTTCGTTTTGTGCAACAGCTAAGATTCCTGTGTAAAATACAATCTTTCCACCTGGCATACACCATGCATTTACCGCAGGATCGTCTACCAACGTATACTGCCATTGGTAGTCTTTTAAATAGCCTTGTTGTCCGTTTGCGTCTAACCATCGTTCTGCTGCAACCGCAATGCGTTCTCCTACACGCTGAATCATTTGTGCTTGCGAAGTTCCTTTGACTACGTTATTTTCGGTTAAAAATTGATCATACTGTGCAAATGCCGTCGGGAATAACTGAGCATTCGATACAAACGCCAAGGTTTTTTTCCCTGTGAATGGATTTGTAGCGCAAGATAGTATGAATATGAAAACTGATAATGCGATGAGTTTCTTCATGTTCTTTTATTTTAAGTCTTTAATATTGTATGTAAGATACAGGATGTAACAAAATTAATAATTATTAAATAATTCGTATAAAACTATATAATGTATTTCCGAAGCTCGAAAATTTACCTCACTTTTGAAGAATCTTAGATAGATTACCAAAAAATGAGTCAAACTGCATCCAAAGTAAGCCCAGAACCGCCCGTAAAAGTCCCTAAACTGATCTTATATACAGGACGATTTTTACAATGTATTTCAACCACACTTGCCGCAAAATATGCGAAGCGATTGTTTGTAATGCCCATCAAATACAAAATGCCAAAGCGTGAGTTTCATATGGATGAAGCTTCAACACAAACTAGGATGCATGTTCCGAGTATTGATAAAGATATTTTGGTGTATACCTATGGCGAAAGCGACAAAAAGATTGTATTAGCACACGGTTGGAGCGGTCGCGGCACACAATTGGTGAAAATTGCTGATCATTTTGTGAATTTAGGCTACCAAACCATTAGTTTTGATGCTACTTCACACGGAAAGTTGAAAGGCAACGATTCGTCT
>CAZHSA010000170.1:0-7979 GCA_964535135.1 uncultured Kordia sp. | reverse complement strand
TTACCTGAGCCTAATTAAAAAAGAAAAAAAAGAGGAGCTCTATTTCATAAACTTCTTCATTAGTTACTTTTGCTAAAGCTAAATCATAATACTTATTATGTATCCCCCAAAATAACTTTCCCAATTTCTTGTTGTTTTCATCCAAAATCTCATCATCAATTCTACCATCTTCACCCATTAAAACATGCCAGTTTGATAGCAAAAAAAACTCATTTTCATGATTTTCTAACTCAACAACAGCTCCTATCGTGCCCATCTCTATATCAAATTTGCTATTCAAAATACCTTGACCAGGATTGAGATTAATTCCTTGTAATTTTATAACATCTGTTTCTCTTAGTTTTAAATCTTTAGAAATTCTAACTTCCTTTGAGATTTCGTTATCAAAATAATCTTTTTGCATAAAGAATTTGATATCATCTGTCAAAATAAAATCATCAACAATTTCAGATAAAATTGGATTTCTAAATAATGGATGTGAGTTATCGTTTTCATGTATTGACAATTGTAATTCGATTGAATCAACACCAAGTTCAATCATATAGTCTTCAGTATTATCCCTTTTATCATCTTTAACAATAGCTACATAACGTATACCTTTTCTCTTGATTAGAAAATCTCCAAATTTCAGAATTTGAATTTTAGCTTCATTTTCAGTCATAACTTTTAGAATTATCTTATTTTCACTTACAAATCTCCAAAAACCAACCACACCAAAACATACCCAACAATAGGTATTTCTTTAATTTTCACTCTTAAAAAGCATATTTCTGCTCAATGGCATACCCCAACAACTCATTAGCGCCTTTTAAGTTGAGCTTCTGAATCATGTTTTTACGATGTGTGTCTATGGTTGATTTCGAAATGAAAAGTAAGTCTGCAATTTCTTTAGAAGTCTTTCGCTGTGCAATAAGTGCCAGAATTTCCTTTTCACGGCGTGACAAAATAGATTCCGAACTGTTCTTAGAAACCTGCTCAATATTCAACTTGGCATCATAGTACGTTTTGTGTTCCGAAAGTGCATAAATAGCTTCCAACACAACTTTCAAAGGAGAATTCTTCAAAATATAACCTGTGGCACCTGCATCTAACATCTGCTGCACCGCATTATCCTGATCGTACATCGTAAATGCCAATACTTCAATGTGTGGAAATTCTTTTTTAATCTGACGTGTTGCCACAATGCCATCCATTTTGGGCATTCTGATATCACAAATGACAACTTTGGGTTGTTTGTGTCTTACAATTTTAAGTAATGCTTCACCATCATTGGCATGTCCGACAATAGCAATATCTTCTTCGTATTCCAAATACGAAAGGATACCATCAATCAATGCCTGATGGTCTTCTGCAATAGCAACTGTAATCATATTTTAGGGTGCTAAAAATTACAAACAAACTATATGCACTCGTGAATATAAACTGTAACGATTTGGGAATCCTATCACAGTAAAATACTGTAAAGACGTATTTATATTTTGGTGGTTCTTAGTTAGTTTTCCTACAATTTAAAAAAAAGAGGAAAAGAAAACAAACTAAATTTACGATACTATGAATTTTTTAATGACTACAATCGTGATAATGAAGAGAATAAAAACTAATAAAACGCGCAAACTTCCTTTATAATATCGCCTGTGAAGATTCAAATCTTTTCGATATGCATACACCATAATTACGGTAAAAACAATCACAAAAAAAGCAGCAAAAATCAACTGACCTGTAGTAAACATAACGCGAATTTTATTTTTGACAAAATTACGAATTAAACCGCTAATACCAGTTATAATTTGAAATTACCGTAAAAGAAAATGATGATTTTTTTCTTTATTCAAGTTTAAAAAATAAAGCATAGCCATAGCTACGATTTCTTTTTTAAAGGAAGAAGAAAGGGAAAAAGGGCGTTTTATTATGGCAATTTCAGGTTGTAAATGGTATAATCTTGTTAATAAAAGTTTCAAAATAAAATAACAATCACTCAAAAACGATCTAAATAATCAAGTATATTTCTAAACTTAATTATTTAAAAACAGTACCATTTTGAAAAGAAGAATAGAAGCCGTTACAGAATTTCATGAAGCGTTTGGTTTAGGCATCAAACACACACCAACTGCCAACATCGGAGCAAAAAGAAACATGCTGCGCTACAAACTCATGCGCGAAGAAAATGAAGAATACCTTGAAGCAGCAGAAAATGATGATTTAGTGGAAGTTGCAGATGCGCTGGGCGATATGCTATACATTCTTTGTGGAACGATCATAGAACACGGAATGCAAGATAAAATCATAGAAGTTTTCGAAGAAATTCAACGTAGTAACATGAGCAAACTCGGTGCAGACGGAAAACCTATTTATCGTGAAGATGGAAAAGTACTGAAAGGTCCTAACTACTTTAAACCAGATATTGCTAAGATTTTACAAAAATAGTATTAAGCTATATTAGTATTGAGTTATTAGTATTGAGAATTGAGAAGTTTCAAAGTGAAATTCGTAACCAATTATTGTGAGTTGTGAGTTGTGAGTTGTGAGTTGTGAGTTGTGAGTTGTGAGTAAAATGAACAAAAACAAATCAACAAAAAGCGAAGCGATCAAATCAACACATTGACAAAAAACAAAGTCAGAAAGTTCCTAAATCAAACGAAATAGACTTTGAAACAATACACAATCTTAACCACCAAACTGAAAATCGACAACTGAAAACTATAGCGTAGCTACCTACACTTCAAAACGCCAACCATGTGGATCTTCAGAAACGTTGTACTGAATGTCCATAAGTTTTTCTTTAAAGAAAGATGCATAAGAACCTTCTATTTTTGGTAAATCGAATTCATCACCTGCATGTTCAAATCCTGCAATCGGATTAATAACTGCAGCAGTTCCCGCACCAAAAATTTCTTTCAATGTGCCGTTAGCAGCAGCTTCTTTAATCTCTGCAACCGAAACACGACGCACTTCAATGTCAATTCCGTTGTCTTTGGCAAGTTGAATCACACTTTTACGCGTAATTCCATCCAAAATACGATCATTCGTCGGAGCTGTTAACAACTTATCACCTACTCTAAAGAAAATATTCATCGTTCCCGCTTCTTCCAAATAATCATGCGTACTTGCGTCTGTCCAAATAATCTGCTGATATCCTTTTGCATGTGCCAAACTCGTTGGATAAAACTGTGCACCATAATTTCCAGCAGCTTTTGCAAAACCAACACCACCATCGGCAGCACGGCTAAACTTCTCGGCAAACAATACCTTTACTTCTCCTGCATAATACGATTGCGCAGGCGAACAAATAATCATAAACTTATAGGTGCTTGATGGAGAAGCCGAAATTGCAGGTTCTGTAGCAATGACAAACGGACGAATATATAATGAGTTTCCTTTTCCTTTCTGAATCCAATCTTTTTCCATGCGCAACAACTGCGTCAATCCTTCAAAGAAAAATGATTTTGGAAAATGTGGAATCGCCATTCGATGTGACGATTTATTAATACGATCAAAATTATCTTCCGGACGAAACATCCAAATCTGATCATTCGCATCTTTAAAGGCTTTCATACCTTCAAAAACTGCCTGACCGTAATGAAAAACACGCGCCGAAGGATCAATAGTGAGCGCCTGATATGGCTTAATTTCAGGTGTCTGCCAAGCGCCATCTACATAATCGCACTCAAACATGTGATCGGTAAAAACTTTTCCAAATGCTAAGTTATCAAAATCAACACTTTGGATTTTACTCTCAGAAACTTTAGAAATTTTTATATCAATAGAAAGGTCACTCATCATTAAATTCTTAATTTTGTGCAAAGGTACAAATAAATAGCTTTAAAAGAATCTTAGTTTTCAACAAAATTTCGTTTGTTGACTTTGAAGATTCGCAATAAAACACGAATAATTTTAAGAAAAATTTAATAAAAATGAAGAAAATCGTATATTTGATAGTAATTGCAACAGCAATGATTGCATGTAAAGACGCTAAAACTAACGAAAAAACTGCCGAAAAGACACAAGAAACAAAAACTCCAGAAATGGCATACGCTTCTTTTGGTGAAAAAATTGACGCAAAAGATGTGTTAACCTCAGCGGAAATCAACGAAAAATACAACAACCTAAAAGTGGGTGATACTTTAGATGTAAAATTCACATCAAAAATTAACACTGTTTGCTCTAAAAAAGGATGTTGGATGCGTTTAGGCTTAGAAGAAGACAAAGAAGTAATGGTAAAATTTAAAGACTACGGTTTCTTCATGCCGCTTGACGCAAAAGGCGATGTTATTGTAAACGGGAAAGCGTTTGTACAAGAAACTTCTGTAGACGAATTGAAGCATTATGCAGAAGACGCTGGAAAATCAGCCGAAGAAATTGCTAAAATCACAACACCTAAAAAAACACTTTCGTTTGTAGCTGACGGAGTGTTACTCAAAAACTAAGCTTGAAACGAAAAATTATCACCACAAAAGATGGATCTACCACAATTCATCTGGAAGACTGGAACGAGCAATATCATTCCACTCACGGTGCTATTCAAGAGGCGGAACACGTTTTCATAAAAACGGGACTGCATCATCTACAAAATACGTTCAATCCTGCGCAAATTCATATTCTCGAAATAGGTTTTGGCACAGGATTGAATGCTTTTATGACCTTTCTAGAAGGAAAAAAACATACGTTTACTATTAACTATGTTGGCGTTGAAGCCTATCCTGTCGCTTCCGCAGAATTGACACAGTTAAACTACATCCAGCAGTTAAAAGCTGAACAAGCAGCGCAAACCTTTCAACACATGCATGCGTGCGAATGGGAAAAAGAAACCATACTATCTGAAAATTTCAAACTTACCAAACGACAGCAATTATTTGATCAAATTGACGATCAAAACCAATACAATCTTATCTATTTTGATGCGTTTGGCGCACGTGTACAACCAGAATTGTGGACGGCTGACATCTTTCAAAAAATGTACAATGCACTGCAAAACAATGGTGTATTAGTAACGTATGCTGCCAAAGGAAGTGTTCGTCGTGCGATGCAAGAAGTTGGTTTTCAAACAGAGCGACTTCCAGGACCACCAGGCAAACGAGAAATGCTTCGCGCTACAAAATTAACTAATTTTTAAGATTCAAAAAAAACGTAATTCACTATATCTATTCTTTTTAACGTATTTTTACAGTGAAAAAGAAAACTTAATTGCGATGAAAATACTAATCTGTGGAGCAACAGGATTAATTGGTTCAGCACTCACTGAACTTTGTTTGCGAGAAAATCATCAAATACATTACCTCACCACGCGAAAAAGTAAAATTGAACAAACTGAAAACAACAAAGGCTTTCATTGGAATCCTGCCGAAGGTGAAATTGATGAAGCCTGCTTCGAAGGTGTAGATGCCATCGTGAATCTTTCTGGAGCCAACATTGCCAAACGTTGGACAGAAACATACAAGCAAGAAATAATGAGTAGTCGTGTAGATACTGCCAATGTCATCTTCAAAGCATTGCGCAACGCAAAAAATCATACCATAAAACACTATGTTTCTGCTTCCGGAACTGCTATCTATCCAAGTTCGCTGACTGAAAATTACACAGAAGACACCGAAAAAGAGTCTAATGATTTTCTAGGCAAAGTTGTCAAACAATGGGAACTGCACGCCAATCAATTCAAATCATTGGAAATTCCTGTGACCATTCTGCGAACAGGTTTAGTACTTTCTGAAAAAGGTGGCGTATTAGTAGAAATGGCAAAACCTGTCAAATTTGGTGTTGGTGCAGCTATGGGTTCAGGAAAACAATGGCAATCATGGATTCACATTGACGATATTGCACGCATGTATCTACACGTGCTGGAAAATCAAATTACAGGAATCTACAATGGTGTGGGACCAAATCCAACGACCAACAAACTACTCACAAAAGAAATCGCCAGTGTTTTACACAAACCATTCTTTTTACCCAACGTGCCAAAATTTATGATGAAACTAATGTTAGGTGAAATGAGTACACTGCTCTTTTCTAGTCAGCAAGTAAACTCTGAAAAAATAGAAAACACAAATTTCAACTTTACATTTCCGACACTTACACCAGCTTTAGAGAATTTACTCAAAAAATAAAGCTATCTTAAAAGTTACAATTTAGTCAAACCGAATCATACTGAATCTAGTTCAGCACTAGAGTTCGATTTCTCATAACAACTGAAAATCAGCTTTATAAGATTCTGGATCAAGTCCAAAATGACGTGTTTTACAACTTTTAAAACAGCCTAATTATATTTTCAAGCATTCAATAAAAAATTACTGAACCGCTTCCATTGCCTTAGTAGCACTAAGATTAACTGACAATTCTACGTCGTCACTAATGGCTTTATCTTTTAAACCATCAATAAATGATGAAGAGCCGTAAATCATTCCAAAATCTGTACGATTAATGGTGAACACTTCGCTTACAATCATAGCTTTGTCTCCTTCAACACTAACTTTAGCTGGGAATGAAATATTTTTCTTCATGCCTTTCAATGTCAAATTTCCTTCAATCATTGTCTTTCCGTCTTTCTCGCTTACACCAGTTACAGAAAAAGCTGCATCTCCATGATTGGCTGCATCAAAGAAATCACCTGATAACAAATGTCCTTTCAAACTTGCATTTCCATCATCATCCGCAGGAATATCCAAAACTGTCAATGAATTAATATCAATAATAAAGTTTCCGCTTTCTAAGGTTCCATCCTTCACGGCAAAAGTTCCTGATGATACATTCATCGTTCCGTTATGACTTCCGCCAATAACTTTAGAACCTTTCCAAGTAACGGTCGTATTTGTAATATCTACTTTATACTTTACAGCTTCAGACGTAATTTCTTTCTCTGCTTTTGCGTCTTTTGCTGTTGTTTCATTCTTAGTTTCTCCGCAAGAAACAGTCAACATCGTTACGGCTACAAATGCCATCAAACTTAAAATTTTTCTTTTCATAAATTGTTATTTTTTAATTCTTTAAAGTCAGAACGTAAAATTACCAAATACTCGTAAGTTTTGTCGCAGAAATGTTAAAAAATATTTTGTGTGACATTTTGACATTTTACGATAAATGGCAGTACTTTTGCCATCTTAAAAGCGAATCATTAATTTTTTGGACATATACCCATGAGCAAAAAAAAGAAAAATACGATAGAAAAAGAACAACAAACAGCTGTAAATGAAGAAACAAAAGCAGCTGAAACTACTGAAAACACAGTAGACGAACTATCTACAGAGGAAAAACTACAAGAAGAATTAGGAAAGGAAAAAGACAAGTTTTTACGTCTCTTTGCTGAATTTGAAAATTATAAAAGAAGAACAAGCAAAGAACGTGTAGAACTGTTTAAAACGGCAGGGAAAGACATTTTGGTTGCCATGTTGCCAGTCTTAGACGATTTTGATAGAGCGTTGGCTGAAATTGCTAAGATTGATGATAAAGAGGTTCAAGATTTAAAAAAGGGCGTTGAATTGATCAGCAATAAACTCAAAGAAACCTTAAAAACAAAAGGACTTGAACAAGTTACTGTAAAAGCTGGCGATACGTTTGATGCGGAAGACCATGAAGCGATTACGCAAATTCCTGCACCATCTGATGATATGAAAGGAAAAATTATCGACGTTATTGAAAAAGGATATACGTTAGGTGAAAAAATCATTCGCTATCCAAAAGTAGTTGTAGGACAATAAGAACGTTTTTTGTGTTGTTCCCACAACGAAACGGCCTTTTTAACCCAAGTTGAAACAAAATGAAACAAGATTATTACGAAATATTAGGAATTAGTAAAGGAGCTTCGGCTGCCGAAATTAAAAAGGCATACCGCAAAAAAGCAATTCAATATCATCCAGACAAAAATCCTGATGATAAAGATGCGGAAGAAATGTTTAAAAAAGCCGCAGAAGCCTATGAAGTATTGAGCGACGAAAATAAACGTGCGCGTTACGATCAGTACGGTCATGGTGCATTTGACAACGGCGGTTTTG
>CAZHSA010000169.1:306-7998 GCA_964535135.1 uncultured Kordia sp. | reverse complement strand
TTGCCTAATCGGTAGACATTTGGTATTTTAGCAACAGCTATGAAATTCAACTATTACATATACATATGTGTGGCACTTTTGTTTGTTGCCTGTAAAAACGAACCGTACGAAGAAATTCCCGGTCAAACTGCGGGCGAATTCCAAAATGTATTGTTGGATTTTGAAGTACCTTCTAATTTTCCACCGTTAGTGTACGATGTAGAAGCCAATCCGCCCACAGAAACAGGTTTTGAGTTGGGACGACGCTTGTTCTACGAAGGACGTTTGGCATCTGATAATATTGTAGCCTGCGGATTTTGCCATATTCAAGAATTTGCTTTCACACATCATACGCACATTATCAGTCACGGAGTCGATGGCGCATTGGGAAGCCGTAATGCGCAACCGTTGCACAATTTGGCATATCAAAACGAATTCAACTGGGATGGCGCAGCAATTCATTTAGACATGCAACCGATCATTCCGATTACGAATGAAGTAGAAATGAATGAGACATTTACGAATATCATCGTAAAATTACAAGCACATCCTGATTATCCAAGATTGTTTCGAGAAGCATTTGAAAATGGCGAAATCAACTCAGAAAATATCTTAAAAGCCTTATCGCAATTTTTAGTCATGATGACTTCTTCCAATAGCAAATACGACAAGTTTCGTCGCAACGAAGGAAACGTGAGTTTAACTGATAACGAAATGCAAGGCATGGAATTATTCAATCAAAAATGTGCTTCTTGTCATGCAGGCGAATTGTTTACAGATCAGTCTTATCGCAACAATGGCTTGGCTATTGATCCACAATACGACGATACTGGTCGCGCACGTGTCACCGGATTTCCTGTGGACAATTACAAATTTAAAGTCCCAAATCTGCGAAACATTGAAGTCACTTTTCCATACATGCACGATGGGCGTTTTGCAACGCTAGAAGCCGTGTTAGAGCATTACCGAAGTGGCATAAATGATACCGAAACCTTAGATCCAGTCTTACGACAAGCTGATGGAACACTTGGAATTCCCATGACCGACGACGAAAAAGCACGCATCATTGATTTCCTCAACACCTTAACCGATACGGACTTTATTTTCGATCAGCGATTTTCAGAGTTTTAAAATCTTTATTTGGGCGCATCGCCAATTCATCATTGGCGTCAGGCTATCCGCTACAATTCCTCGCTGCGCTGCGGGATTTTCACTGCTATCCTTTGCGCGATTCTAATAAAATTTAGTTTAAAATCATGAAATATCATTATTTTTAACGCATTCATAAACTCAACTATCACCATAAATGCTATTCAATTCTATAGAATTTGCTCTATTCTTACCCATAGTATTTGTCATATATTGGTGTATTAACACAAAAGAAGTACGACTTCAAAACTGCTTTCTCATTCTAGCAAGTTATCTGTTTTACGGTTGGTGGGATTGGCGATTTTTAATCCTGATAGTTTTCAGTTCCCTTGTCGATTATACTATTGGCATAGCGCTTTCAAACACAAATCAACAACGCACGCGAAAACAACTCTTACTTACCAGTATTTTTGTCAATATAGGATTGCTTCTGTTTTTCAAATACTTCAACTTTTTTATTCAGAGTTTTGCAGACACATTTACCTTATTAGGAAAACCTATAGAAACCAACAGACTCAACATTATATTGCCCGTAGGAATTAGTTTTTACACCTTTCAGACACTGAGTTATACCATTGATGTGTACCAACGAAAAGTTCCCGCAACAAAAGACATCTTTTCGCTTTTTGCATATGTAAGTTTCTTTCCGCAACTTGTGGCAGGTCCTATTGAAAGAGCAACCAACTTATTACCTCAATTTTATAAAAAAAGAACTTTTGAATACGACAAAGCTGCGGATGGTTTGCGTCAAATTTTATGGGGATTGTTCAAAAAAATTGTCATTGCGGATAATTGCGCACTCCTTGTAAATTACACCTTTGAAAACTATGCTGATTTAAACGGAAGCACACTTCTTTTAGGAGCTGTATTTTTTGCATTTCAAATTTATGGAGACTTCTCTGGCTATTCAGATATTGCCATTGGTACTGCCCGATTGTTTGGTTTTAATTTAATGCAAAACTTTAAATTTCCATATTTTTCGCGAGATGTCGCGGAGTTTTGGAGACGCTGGCATATTTCATTAAGCACTTGGTTTCGAGATTATGTGTACATTCCGTTAGGAGGAAGTCGCGGAACTA
The DNA here is from genome assembly GCA_964535135.1 of uncultured Kordia sp. Lineage (GTDB taxonomy): Bacteria > Bacteroidota > Bacteroidia > Flavobacteriales > Flavobacteriaceae > Kordia. The sequence continues at coordinate 5,791 of CAZHSA010000169.1, read as the reverse complement.
CTAGGAAGCAAATTCAAAATGTATTCATCATCTTTCTAATCAGCGGATTTTGGCATGGAAACAATTGGACATTTCTTGCATGGGGCTTTTTAAATGCTTGTTATTTTTTGCCACTTTTACTTCTAAAAAAGAACCGAAAACATCTTGAAATTGTGGCAAAAGGCAGCCTATTTCCTTCCGTGAAAGAATTGGCACAAATAGCGTTTACATTTAGCATCACCGTTTTTGCGTGGATTTTTTTCAGAGCAGCAACCATGAATGATGCTTTTCATTATATCAGTACTATGCTATCAAGCTCTTTATTTGAAATTCCAAATACTCCTAATTTAAAAACTGGAACGTCTATTTTTCTATTTATAGCTATTTGTATATGTATAGAATGGTTAGGAAGAGAGCAACAATATGCCATTGAAAAATTAGGAATCACTTGGAAACCTATATTTCGGTATGCACTATACTACGCTATCATTTTTTCTATATTTTGGTTTGGCGGTGAGCAGCAAGAATTTATTTATTTTCAATTTTAAATTTTGTGATGAAAAAATTTCTACTAAAAATATCTTTGTTTTTACTACCTGTAGTACTATTTGCGTATGCATTCGATTTTTTCATTACCACCAACTTAAAAAAAACACATGTATTTGCTGATGGAGAAATTCGTGTTTGGGAAGATATTTACAACCAAAAAGTAGACTCAGAAATGCTTATTTACGGTTCTTCACGAGCATTTATGCACGTAAATCCAGCGCAGATTCAGGATTCTTTAAAAATACAAGCTTATAATTTTGGGATGAATGGACATAATTTTGAAACACAATATGTGCGTCATTTAGAATACCTACAGCACAATCCAATCCCAAAAATGATTGTGGTGTGTGTGGATGTATTTTCTTTTCAGAAGCTTCAAAAATTGTACAATTATGATCAATTCTTACCATATTTAGACAAAGAAAACATTCAAAAACTTACTGCTAAAAACCCACGTTTCTCGTGGGCCGATTATTATGTGCCACTTGTAAAGTATTATGGCAAAAAGAAAGTCATCAAAAAAGCAGTTTCAAAATTTATAGAAACACCTTTGCACAAGCCCTATCGCATTCGCGGATATCGTCCTATGGATATAGAATGGCCAAAGAATATTTCGAAAGAAAACAAACAAAACACCTTAAATACGATCGAAATTGACAAAACAACTCAACAACTATTTGAGCAATTTTTAAAAGATTGCCAAGAAAAAAATATTCGTGTTGTTTTAGCATACACGCCTGTTTTAATTGAAGGACAACAGTATGTAAAAGCGCACAAAGAAATAGCTTCCTATTGTAAAAAAATAGGAACGGATCTTGGCATTCCGTTCTTCAACTATTTGGAGCATTCTATATGTACTTCTAAAGTTAATTTTTTCGATGACATACACTTAAACAAAAAAGGAGCTACACTATTCACTAGTATTTTCATTCAAGATCTAAAAGCGAAGAAACTACATATTTTCCCTTAAAAATTTGGGCGCATTGCTAATTTTCAATGAGCGTCAAGTGTTATTCTGAGTTTTATCGAAGTACTATCCGCTACAATTCCTCGCTTCGTTGCGGGATTTTCACTCCTATCCTTTGCGCGATTCAAACAAAAAAAATAGCAGCAAACAACCAAGAGTTGTTCACTACTATTTAAGTACATTTCTAATAAATTATATACTAGTTATCTCTTAATGAACTTTAACGTTCTGTTACCGCTCAATTTTAAGAAATACATCCCATTTGTTAAATTGGCAATAGAAATTTCTTCATTGTTTGCTAGCGTTCCACGTTTTACCACCGCCCCAATTGTATTATAAATTGTGTACGTTTCGTTAACTTTTAAACCACTAATTGTAATCTGATTCTTTGCTGGGTTTGGATACAGGTTTAATCCTTCCGTTGATGCTGTAAATGTTTCCGTTGATAATGTTGCATTTGGTACTGAATTTACCCAATTTGAACAACTTCCCCAACGGCTTACGTTCCATAAATCACCAGGACGACTATTACCAGTATGATCAATTAATTGATACAATATCCAGTTATCATAGTCTGGTATTCCTTCATTACATTGAAAATATTGGATTAAACCAGTAGGAAGCGCACTTGTATCTAATTGTATGTTCCTTGTCGATGCAATTTCAGTTTGCGAACGTACGACATCCCATACTCTAAATTCATCAAATGAACCTCCAAAATAGGTGTTTTCATATTCAGAACTTGCCAAACGTGCGTCTACATCATTTCCAAATACGGGTGTAATTCCAGTTGCATTCCCTTCATACTCTCCGTCAACATATAATACCAAAACACCAGTTGTTATTTTGAAACTTACTGCTACATGATGCCAATTTCCATCATTGATTGCAATAGCTCCTGTAACAGTAGACCAATTATTAGTGTTATTGGCAATTCCTGCGGTAACTACTCCTGTAGTGCCATCTCTTTCAATAAAATATCCTTGCTTAGCAGTGCCGCTATCATAATGCTTAGAATACATGTGTTTTCCAGTGCTTCCGTTATCTTTTACCCAAAACTCAATAGTAAAACTATCGTTATTCGCATTGGTTCCAAAGATTCCTGTTTCGGTTGACCTGTAGACAGGTGCAAAATCGTTTAGACCATCAAAGCACATAGCGTAGTTCAAATTTTGCGCATTTGTGCTAAAAATGCTAGCAATTAAAAAAGCTACTAAAAAAGTGTAATGTTTTTTCATATAAATATTGTTTTAATTAATAATAGGGGTTAGTAATTCACATTTATTTTAAATATGGTGTCGCATTTATTTTGTATTGCGAACGAGACAAATCTAATGTTTTCAAGGAATACGGAAGCATAGAGAATTACGCAACTTATAACAACAGGTAAAATTACACAGCGCAATTCTTTCACTTAAAATATGATTTTCCCTTACAAGCTTTATATATTTTCATATTCAGTTTGTAACTTATTTTTATACGCCAGAAAAAACTAAAACATAAGTTTCACATTATCAGATTTTTAAAAAATGATCATATAGATTTGAAAAGGGGACAATATTCACCCAATAACATATTTTTTAGCGAAGATTGTTAACATAAATTTAACATTTCAATATGTTGTAACCTACTGAAAATCATAAACAATACAGTATTTTCTTAATAATAGTCATGCTAATTTTAATGAAATTATCTTACAATTCACGGAATAGTCAGAAACAGAACTACAGCAACCTTATATTTGTAGTCGAAAAATTGTAGTTTGGTCATTCATTCTAAAAATCAAATCACATGAAAAAAATCGTACTTCTTTTATTGCTTATATCTTCAACTGCAATTTTTGCACAAAAAATAGATCGTAAAGCCGTATATGAGTATTCTGATGCTATCGAATTTACCATCTACGGATTGTCAAAAGGGAAATTTACAGATCGTGGAAATTACAGAATTAAAGCAGAAAAAGGGCGAAAATTTGTGACGATGGTTTTAAACTTTAAAAACAAATCTTCCGAAGCACAATTTGTTGATTTTGAAACCATTTACATGTTGGATAAAAATGATAATTTACATAAAGTAGATTACTTTTTAAAGGCAGGTTTTCGTTTTACAAAAAGTGATTCCAAACAAAAAATAAAGGCAAACAAAAAGCAAAAAATTATTGTACAGTTTGCACCTTCCATTCCCAAAGGAGAAACTGTAAAAGCTTTGGTCATTGGCGACAGAGTGATGGAGCTTATCTACAAATAAGCACTAAATTTTACGGTTACTTTTCTTCAAAAATAACGACTTCAACGTATCATCAGAAAATTCTATGGTGTAATATGTTATATAAATGCTAGGATTTTTCAAATAACGCCACAAATAGCGTATCTTTGCTAGTACAATTAAAATCTAAGTAATAACATGATAACAGTTTCAGACACAGCCCGTAAAAAAGTAGTCGAACTCATGACCTATGACGGTTTTGACGCTACGACTGATTACGTTCGTGTTGGTGTGAAAAGTGGTGGATGTTCAGGATTATCGTACGATTTAACGTTTGACAAAAGTCAGAAAGAAGAAGATAAAGTATTTGAAGACAATGGTGTAAAAATTATTGTGGACAAAAAAAGCTTCTTGTACCTCGTAGGAACTATTTTAGAATATTCAGGCGGATTGAACGGAAAAGGATTTGTTTTTAACAATCCAAACGCACAACGCACCTGTGGTTGCGGAGAATCGTTCTCTTTGTAATACACCTTTTTAAAATGTGGTATTTTTTGATGTAAGCATCTTAAAATAATACCTACCAACATGAAATAATAGGATTAAAGGATTGAAAATTATTGAGTTTTTTAATGATTCAATCTTTAAGTTATAAAAACAAACGCATTTATAATGTATTTGTCAAAAGGTGGCAAAAAGGGAAACACCTTAAACTTTGAACAAAAAAGAAAATGAGTAAATATACTGAAGAAGAATTACAGAAAGAGCTGGAAACCAAAGAGTATGAGTATGGTTTTTATACCGATCTCAATAGCGATACGTTTCCAAAAGGCCTTAATGAAGATATCATTCGTGCCATTTCTGAAAAAAAGAATGAACCTGCTTGGATGACCGAATGGCGCTTAGACGCTTTTAAGATTTGGTCAGAAATGGAAGAGCCTGAATGGGCAAATGTACATTACGAAAAACCAGATTTTCAAGCAATTTCATATTATTCAGCACCTAAAAAAGCAGATCCTAATAAATCCTTGGACGATGTAGATCCAGAGTTGTTAGAAATGTATAAAAAGTTAGGTATTTCGGTGGACGAACAAAAGAAACTTCAAGGAATTGCCATTGATATTGTGGTCGACTCCGTTTCTGTAGCAACCACTTTTAAAAAGACATTGGCTGAAAAAGGCATCATCTTCTGCCCTATTTCAGAAGCCATTCAAGAACATCCTGAATTGGTAAGAAAGTATATTGGAACTGTTGTTCCTAAAAAAGATAACTTTTATGCAGCGTTGAATTCTGCCGTTTTCACGGACGGATCATTCTGTTATATTCCAAAAGGCGTACGTTGTCCGATGGAATTATCAACTTATTTCCGAATCAATGAAGCAGGAACAGGACAGTTTGAACGTACATTAGTTATTGCTGATGAAGGAAGTTATGTAAGTTATTTGGAAGGTTGTACTGCTCCATCACGAGATGAAAATCAATTGCATGCTGCCGTGGTAGAATTAATTGCGATGGATGATGCAGAAATTAAATATTCAACCGTACAAAACTGGTTTCCAGGAAATGCTGAAGGAAAAGGAGGCGTTTACAACTTTGTAACCAAAAGAGGCTTGTGCGAAACCAATTCTAAAATTTCTTGGACACAAGTAGAAACGGGTTCTGCAGTAACGTGGAAATATCCAAGTTGTGTATTGAAAGGTGACAATTCGGTAGGAGAATTTTACTCTATTGCCGTTACCAACAATTATCAACAAGCCGATACAGGAACAAAGATGATTCACCTTG
>CAZHSA010000169.1:0-296 GCA_964535135.1 uncultured Kordia sp. | reverse complement strand
AAAGTACCATTATCTCTAAAGGTATTTCTGCTGGAAAATCACAAAACAGTTACCGAGGTTTGGTACAAGTGGCGCCAAGAGCAGAAAATGCGCGTAACTTTTCGCAATGTGATTCTCTCTTAATGGGAAATAAATGCGGCGCACATACCTTTCCATATATCGAAGCAAAAAATAAAACCGCTCAAATAGAACACGAAGCTACGACAAGTAAAATTGGAGAAGATCAAATTTTCTATTGCAATCAACGTGGAATTGACACTGAAAAAGCCATTGCCTTAATTGTAAATGGCTTTAGC
>CAZHSA010000168.1:6774-8020 GCA_964535135.1 uncultured Kordia sp. | reverse complement strand
AGGTTTGTCATTGACCAATAGGGCAGAAGGAGGTTTCATGAAAATCAATGGTTGATCAGGAACTGGATTATTCAACTCCTTCGCATGATCTCTATAGTTACGGCCGATGCAAATGATTTTCATGTTATTTGGTGTTGTGGTATCTAGTGTTGTAGTGTTGTAGTGTTGTAGTGTTGTATTGTTTTTGAAAACGAACATCGTTCCTTTGAGGAACAATGTTCGTAGTAAATTTTAGAACCGAACATTTAGTAAACCAGTTAACTCTTTGACTTCTTTAATGGTTTCTTGAGCACGTTTTCTGATCTCTGCAGAAGAAGCTTTGATCTGATTTTTGATGTCTTTTCGGTTAGCCCATAATTCGGCTTTATTGGCATTGAAAGTAGTGCTTAATCCAACAATGGTGTCAGCTACCACTTCTTTTAAATCAGCATATTTTAAGTTACCTGCGTGATAATCTTTCATCAATCGTTCATGATCGTTCATGTTTTCCGCAGCTTCTAATAGCTGAAATAGATTACTCACTCCAGGACTCATTTCTCCTTCAGGAGTATTACCTGCGTCGGTTACTGCTGATCGGATTTGTTTGCGAATACGCACTTCTTCTTCAAAGACATTGATAGAATGTTTTTCGCCTAAGCTCTTACTCATCTTTTTTTCCGGATTTGCCGTAGACATGATCTTAGGCGTTTTGGTAAAAAGCGGCTCTGGTAACACGAAGTATTCCTTTCCCATTTGATTGTTAAATCGTTGTGCAATATTTCGAGATAACTCTAAATGTTGTTCTTGATCTTTTCCAATCGGAACATAGTCTGCCCGATAGATCAATATATCTGCTGCTTGCAAAACTGGATAATCCAACAAGCCAGCTGAAATAAAACCAGCCTCTTCATTTTGCTTACCCTTGTCCTTGAATTGCGTCATTCGAGTCAATTGACCATAAGAACAAAAGCAATTAAAAATCCAGCACAACTCTGCATGTTCAGGAACCAAAGATTGAACAAATAAATTTTCAGCTTTAACACCAACAGCTAAAAGATTGATGATCAACTCCCAAGTATTTTTTCGAAGTTTAATGGGGTCGTATGGCATGGTCATCGTATGATAATCCACTACGCCATAAGTACAATCATATTTCTCTTGTAAATTGACCCAATTTTTGATCGCACCAAAGTAATTGCCATAATGCATGTTTCCGGTTGGTTGGATGGCTGATAATATTCTTTTTCTTTCTTCCATTTTATAAATA
>CAZHSA010000168.1:0-6674 GCA_964535135.1 uncultured Kordia sp. | reverse complement strand
ATTACTGAAATTTCGATATTCACAAACTTAGGTAAGTTAGCTACTTCTACCAATTCTCTGGCCGGTGCGGTATCGTCATTAAAGTATTCGGAGTACACGGCGTTGATACGAGAATAGTTATTCATATCAGAAACAAAAACCGAACATTTAATTACATTTTCAAAAGTAATACCAGCCTCTGTTAGCACCGCTTGGATATTTTTCATCACTTGATGCGTTTCTGCTTCAATATTATCCATGACTAAATCACCTGTCGCTGGATTTAATGCAATTTGCCCAGAACAATATAGAGTACCGTTGTGAATGATCGCTTGGTTATATGGTCCTACAGGTGCTGGTGCATGCTTTGTTTCGATGATCTTTTTCATAATGGATAATTAGGTGCGTGGTTTTGAATATAAAAATATAGATTTTGACTAATCGTCTAAATAGACAAAAAATTAACTATGAAATCCCTTAATCTAAGAAACACAAAAAGCCCCTCATATAAATATGGGAGCTTTGTGCGTAATATTTTAATCAGATCGTTGGGAGTTTATCCCTCTAAATCTTCGTCAGCTTGAATTACTACTTGGCCCCGATAGAACATGCTACCATCGACCCAGTATGCACGGTGCAATAAGTGAGCTTCGCCAGTTGTTGGGCATTTAGCTATATTAGGTACAGCTGCTTTATAGTGTGTACGACGTTTTCTTTTACGCTGCTTTGATATTTTACTCTTAGGATGCGCCATGATAAAATGATTTTCTAAGTTTTAAATATTAGATCTAAGATCTATTTGTCTTTTAATTTGTTTAATTCATCCCAAATGGGATTTGATTCTTGTGAATCTTCTTTCTTCTTCAGGAAGTCTACAACCTTTTCGTTACAAACTTTAGGTTTTTCATCTTCGCAGTTATAAGTCTTTATCATCGGAACCGCCAAACATATAAATTCATAAATAAACTTGGCAACATTGAGCTCAGATCTTTCTGGACTTATATATATCAACTCAATTTCTTCTCGTTCGTCTTCGCTATATTTTACGATAAGTTGTTGTGATGATTTGACAGGCAAATTGATTTCTGCTAAGCATCGATCACAATCTGTTCGAAAACGACCTTCAAAGTCAAAGTCTAAGACTAACATATCTGCTCGCTTATCGAGCGTCAACTGCACTTCAAAATGACTTTCTTGAATCGGAGAATGCTCAAATTCTTTGAAAAACTCCTGACCAATGTTAAAATTGAAGTGATGAACCCCTTCTTTTAAGCCCTGAATAGGTATTGAAAATTGGTTCAATGGTTTCATGATAATAAAGAACTTCTGAAAAATGCGGTGCAAAGATACATTTTTTTACATTAAATAGTCAAATTTAGAGGGAATAGTTCCGTATTTATTTGAAATTGATAAAACTTTTGGAAATGAGAGGAGGAATTAGCTTAAAAAGCAGATTTATATCAAGTTTTATAATAAGAATTAGAGGAATCGAGGGCGAATTAGAGGATTTATGTTTTTAGTGGTGAGTGTTGCTAGTTGTTAGCTCCCTATCAATACGAAAATAGAGCTAATAACTAGCAACAAAAGACTATGAACTAAATCTCTTATTTTTTCAAACTACCAATCATATTTTCAGGACGGACCCATTGATCAAATTCTTTTGCAGTTAAATAGCCCAATTCAATAGCCGTTTCTTTTAAGGTTTTGTCTTCCTTATAGGCTTTTTTTGCAATGGTAGCTGCTTTGTCGTAACCAATTTTGGTATTCAATGCGGTGACTAGCATCAGAGAATTTTGCAATTTGACTTGTATCACCGCATGATTGGGTTCAATTCCTTTAGCACAATTTTCATTGAAACTTCTACATGCATCGCCGATCAACCTTGCAGACGAAAGGAAGTTGAAAATCATCATTGGTTTGAATACATTCAATTCGAAATGTCCTGTAGCTCCGCCGACATTAATAGCTACATCATTTCCCATTACTTGTGCACAAGCCATGGTTAATGCTTCAGATTGTGTCGGGTTTACTTTTCCGGGCATAATCGATGAACCAGGTTCGTTCGCAGGGATGATCAGTTCTCCAATTCCGCATCGCGGACCAGAAGCCAACATTCTAATATCGTTTCCAATTTTCATTAAAGAAACGGCTACTGTTTTTAATGCACCATGTGATTCGACGATAGCATCGTGAGCAGCCAATGCTTCGAATTTATTTTTTGCGGTAACGAAAGGAAGTCCTGTTTCCTTTGCGATATTTTTGGCCACTAATTTATCATAACCTTTTGGTGTATTCAATCCAGTTCCTACAGCGGTACCTCCTAAGGCTAATTCACCTAAATGTTTTAAAGTATTTTTGATAGCCGCTAAACCATGATTTAATTGAGAAACATAACCAGATAATTCCTGACCAACCGTAACTGGAGTTGCATCCATAAAATGTGTTCGTCCGATCTTGACTACCTTCATGTATTTTTTTGACTTCGCCGCTAAAGTATCTCTCAATGCTTCGATGCCAGGAATCGTGTTTTCAATCAACATTTTGTATGCAGAAATGTGCATCGCCGTTGGAAAAGTATCATTAGATGATTGTGACTTGTTGACATCATCATTGGGATGCATTGATTTTTTTTCATCTGTTAATTTTCCTTTTTTCAAAACGTGTGCACGATTTGCAACGACCTCATTCACATTCATGTTGCTCTGAGTTCCAGATCCTGTTTGCCAAACAACCAATGGAAATTGATCATCTAATTTTCCGGCAAGGATCTCATTACAAACCTTCCCGATTAGATTTGCTTTTGCTTTTGACAAGGCACCTAATTCTGCGTTTGTTTTAGCTGCCGCTTTTTTCAAAATGGCAAAAGCTCGAATGACTTCAATCGGCATTTGATTTCCACCAATTTTAAAATTTTCAATGGAGCGTTGTGTTTGTGGTCCCCAATATTTATCAGCAGGAACTTTTACATAACCAATACTATCTTTTTCCTTGCGGTATTTCATGCGTCTATTTTTAATTAAAGTTAAAATCTCATGGAACTTAAGATCATTAAATAATCATTCCTGTCGGAATTTTAATGACTATTTAGTGATCGATGTTTCATATGTCTATGTGTATTTTTTTAAATAATGATGCGAAGTTAAGTGAAAAAAATAAATTGAACAATTCATTTTAAAAAACAAAAAATCCTAAGGGTTTACAACAGAGCACAATAGAGTCACATAGTGCTATATCACGAAAGGACACATAGTAAAAATTGCAAAGTAATTTCTCCTAGTTTACATTAGATTTTTTGAAGCTGATGTGAACTCCTGAAAATTAGCGGCAGCTAATCTATTTGACCTGACACATTCGAGTGCTATGTGCTCTAATGTTCCACTGTGGTGCAATTAGAAAGTTTGTTTTATGAAAAAATTCTCGTTTGAAAACCGAGTCAATTTTTTTCTCGGAATGTCTAACAAGATGACATTTTATGCTAGTGAACATTTTTCAACATAAATCATTATATTTGCGACAACTTTTTTAAAGTGTTTTTTTTCATTCACTTTTTTGGAATTAAACATACTTTTATAACAATAAAAAAACGTATTTCATTATGGCATTTAAATTACCTGATTTACCTTACGCAAAAGACGCATTACATCCGCACATTGACAAGCGAACGATGACCATTCATCATGGGAAACATCATGCAGGTTATACCAGAAAATTGAACGCTGCAATCGAAGGGACTCCTTTAGCAAAAAAGAAAATTGAAGAGATTCTAAAAAACGCTTCTAAACACGGAGCTGCTGTTCGTAACAATGGTGGTGGTTATTACAACCATTCTTTGTTTTGGAAAGTGATGTCACCAGATGGTGGTGGTGCTCCAAAAGGAAAATTAGCAAAAGCAGTAAAAGATGCATTTGGTTCTTATGAAAAATTTCAAGAGAAATTCGCTGCAGCTGCTGGTACTCGATTTGGTTCTGGATGGGCATGGTTATGTGTGAGTAAAAGAAGTGGAAAATTATTTGTAACCTCTACTCCTAATCAAGATAATCCTTTAATGGATTGTGCAGAGAAAAAGGGAATTCCAATTTTGGGATTAGATGTTTGGGAACATGCTTACTATTTGAAGTATCAAAATAAACGTCCTGATTATGTAGGTGCATTTTTTAATGTCATCAACTGGTCTGAGGTTTCTAGAAATTATACAAAAGCATTGAAAAAGTAATGTTTTGAAGCATTGGTCCTAAATAAACTTAGGATAATGAATCAATTTCACCTTTGGCGATTTAACTTTTAAAAGTTAAATCGCCATTTTTCTACCTCATTTGTCTTTAATGTAGCCTTTTGAGCTCTTTGTATTTTGGTATTTAAATAAAAAGGAGTAGTTTTAATTATTATCTACAAATTCTTGCCTAACAACAACAATTCACAGAATATTCTATCGTCTTTTGATTAAAACTTGACAGTTATGTTATTTTTTATCGATATAAGACAACTTTTTAGTATATGTAAACGTATCTATTACAAGCTTTTTAAACTAAATTTTTATCCCATGATTATTTTAAGCATTCTACTCGTCATTCTCGGGTTATTTTCTTACGAAATTGTACACGAGATTTAATCCCACGATTTAAAGATTTTTTGACAAAAAGAGCTTTCTTGTTTTACAAGAAGGCTCTTTTTTATTTGGCAGAAGTTGCTAAACTTATTTATTTGATATATATTTGAGTGATCAAGCATTATGCAAGTATTTTAATTTAGGAATTAAACTTTAAAAAATGGAAAATTTATCGGATACTTCAAAAGTCATATTAAATCTAACTTCACTTCAATCCAAAATGACCAAACGATTTGATAATCGATTGAGTTTGCATGGGATTAGTTTGAATGAATTTATGTTATTATTTCATTTAACTAAAGCACCTGATCAAAAAATGCGTAGGATTGATTTAGCTGAAAAAATAGGTTTATCCGCATCGGGAGTTACTCGAATGTTGTCGCCAATGGAAAAAATAGGTTTAGTAGAAAAGGAAGCTAATCTAAGAGATGCAAGAGTAAGTTTGGTTAAACTTTCTTCAGGAGGTCAAAGAATTTTTGCGGAAGCTACGGAAACTTTACAGCAAGGTTCGGCTGATTATTTATCTTCTTTGTCCACAAAAAAAGTAGAAGACATTTTGAATGTATTGATTAAACTAGGAGGAGAAGTGGAGTAGATAATGGAATGGCTGAATTTTGAATGCTTGAATAATTGAATGACCCTCTACCGCGATTTCCACGAAAGAGGGCCATTCAAAATTCAGTTATTCATGCATTCAATTACTCCTCAGATATTCAATTATTTTTTCACCGGTTTGACTGCATTGTACATTGCTTCAACTTGTGCTTGATCGAAGGTACCGATAAGTCCCGTTTGGAAAATATATTCTCGATCACCTTGAACACGTACCTGTCTAAAACCATAATTGGTATGAGTAGAATCGATCACCGTTTCATAAATAAAACCATTTTCCTCTTCACTAATCATTTTGGAGAAATAACGATTCTTTTTTACATCAGCCATTAAATCTGCAAGAATTTTTTTGGTATCTGTAGTGATCGCATCTGAAACGAAAATTTGTACAAAGTAATCATCACCACCTTTAATGGTCACATCCTTTTGAACTAAAAGATCCATGGTTTTAACTTCGGCACTATCTGGCGCCATGATGGTCAATGGAATATCATATTGCAATAAATTAAGTGGCTTTAAATTGGTTTTTGGTTCTTGCTGACAAGCAAATAAAAACAAACAAAATAGACTAATGACAAAAGAATTTCTCATATTAAAGGAGCTTGGTTATTTTTGAAATTTGATAAAAGATGAAGTTCTTGTTGATACTTCGATTGTAAAAGTAATAGTTTTTAAACAATTCTTTGGTTTGATTGAATAAATGTGATTCGGACGCTTACTTTTGCTCTACTGAAAATGTAAATTACGCTTATGAAAAAAACTCCTATCCTTGTTGAAATATGCGCCAACTCTTACCAATCAGCCATCCATGCACAATTGGGAGGAGCGCATCGATTAGAACTCTGTGCAAGCTTGGAAATAGGAGGCATTACACCAAGTGCAGCAACGATTCAATTGACCAAAAAGAATGTTGATTTAGAATTGTTCGTATTGATTCGTCCAAGAGGTGGAGATTTTTGTTACTCGGATGCGGAATTTGAAATCATGAAAGAAAATATTCGATTTTGTAAATCAATAGGAGTGGACGGGATTGTAAGTGGAGTTCTTTTACCCAATAGGGAAATTGATTTAAAACGAACTGAGGAATTGATAGAATTGAGTTCTCCGCAAACTTTTACCTTTCATAGAGCATTTGATCGAGTGTCTGATCCATTTTCAACTTTAGAAAAATTAAAAGAAATCGGGGCCAAACGAATATTAACTTCTGGACAACAACCTACTGCCTTAGCTGGAAGTTCATTGCTACGAGAATTGGTATCTTTATCTGGAGATCAAATGACCATTCTTGGTGGAAGTGGGATTGGTTCGAAAAATGTATTGGAGTTGATCGAAAAAACAAATTTAAAAGAAATTCATTTTTCGGCGAAACGACCAGTTAAAAGTAAAATGGAAACCAATAGTAGTCTGGTTCGATTCAATAAAAATAAGGAGCATTCCGATTTAGATTATTGGGAAACAGATCCAGTAGAAGTACGGA
>CAZHSA010000167.1:0-8029 GCA_964535135.1 uncultured Kordia sp. | reverse complement strand
CCGTACATTCCGCCAGATTTCCATACTTTCTCTACCAATTTTCCGTTTTCACGAACCAATTTTGAATTCAGTCCAGCTTCAATAGGTTGTCCTTCTGGACCTTTATAAGCAGTTTTGTAAAATTCTTCTACATCTGCATTGGTAATATCAGGGCCGTAAAAGTTGACAGCCGAAACCAATACATTATCAACACCTGCTTTTTTATTGACCTTTTTGGTGTCTTTATCGTTAAAAATCACCTCAAAAGCTTCTCCAGTGAGTTCTGTGTTTGTATCAGTCAATAAACTTTTTAAATAGTCTTTTGAGAATTCAGGTGTTAATTTATCGTTAGAGTTATGATGATGAATTCCATTAGAAACCCAAACCATTTTTAAATACTCATCAAAAGCTTTCCAATCATCTGTCGTTTTATCTCCGCTATAATTTACATATACATTTTCTAACGCTTTACGAATGGTTAAATTATGACGATAGTTTTGATCCCACATAATATCGCGTCCTGAAAGTCCCGCTTGTGTCAAATAGTATACTAGCTTCTTTTCTTTTAAGGTTAGATCATTAAATCCAGGGATTTCGTATCTTAAAATATCAACATCTCCAAATTCTTCTACTTTAAACTCCATTTTCCCATTCTCCGCTACTTCAATAAATTGTGGCTCATACGGATCTATCTTTGTTTTTTCTTTTGTTTCATCTGCACAAGAAAAAAGCATTCCTGCCGCTAAGGCAATTCCTGCAATTGATTTTAATTTCATTTGTTCGTTTTTAATTTATTGTTTTGGTCAAATGTAACATTCCAGATTAGTTCAAGTTATATGAATACGATTTGGTTGGAATGTTTTCATCTCTTTATTTTTAGTGTTTTTTGGAATTCATAAAAAAGGAATTACTTTTTTGTGAAATCGTTATCCTTTTGTCACAAATGTAATCAATTCGACAAAACATTAAAAATTTGTACATTGCAATACTAACTAATACCAATTCTATGATAAAATGGGATATAGAAAATTAAAATTAGTTTTCGCTTATTTAAGGCATAAAATCAAAGTATAGCCTTAGCTATAGTTTTATTTTATAACGCAAAAGAAGTAGAGAAATAAATAAATTATCAATTGCATTTTATCATAGAATTGGTATACAACACCGAAACAAGATGAAAATTTTAAAGTATGTACTATTATTGCTGCTTGTAGTGCTAGTTGCAGGCGCAATTTTTGTAGCCACAAGACCAGACAGTTTTGAGGTAACGAGAAGCAAAGTGATGAAAGCACCCGCATCAGTAATTTTTAACAATGTTAGCGATTTTAAAAATTGGGAAGCTTGGAATCCTTGGATGGAAAAAGACACTACGATTAAAGCAACGTATCCAGAGCAAACTGCGGGAATTGGCGGCTCATACAGTTGGGATGGAAAAGATGGAATAGGAAGTATGAAGAATATTGCGATGGTTGCTAATCAATCTTTAGAACAAGAATTAAAGTTTGAAGATTACGATCCAAATACAGTTACATGGACGCTTGAAGAAGTAGCAGAAGGTACCAAAGTTACTTGGACAATGAAGGGCGAAAAATTGCCTTTTATGTTTAAAGCTTTTGCCGCGTTTAGTGGTGGAATGGACAAAATGGTAGGTCCAGATTATGCCAAAGGACTCGAAAACTTAGACAAAGTAATCGCAGAACAGATGAAAAATAATCCACCACAAACAACATTCCGATTAGGTGAAGTAACACAAGGTGAAATTGCTGGAAAACAATTTGTAGGGTTTTATCAAAAAACAACGACAGATGCTGCCATGGAAGACATGACAAAGTTGTTTATGGAGTTTATGCCAAAGGCAGGAATGTATGGAGCAAAGAATAAATTAGATTATACGCCAGGTTCATTGTATACCAAATGGGATGAAGAAACGAAAGAAGCCGAATTTTATATTGGTTTGTTGGTACATTCAACAGATAAACTCCCAACTTTAGATGGCTTAACTATTATGGATGCGCCTACTGGAAAAATCGTGAAAATATCCAAATTTGGACCGTACGGCGTTGGTGATATGGAGGCACATGGTAAAATTGCGGAGTTTATGAGCAAACACAAATTAGTGCAGGCTGGCCCAGTTTGGGAACTCTATGAAAACGATCCTATGGAAGTAAAACCGGCAGATATTCAAACAGATATTTATTATGCAGTAAAAGCTGCTGAATAAATCAAAACAACTTTAAATCATACAAGATTGTCTAAAATGTATTCAAACGGAGTACTTTTAGACAATCTTTTTAGTGAAGCGTCTAGCTTCTAGAAGCGAAGCGATCTAAATTCTTGATTCTAAAATACACTCATGAAACAACTCTTACTAGTATTCCTTGGTGGCGGATTTGGAAGTGCCATGCGATTTTTGTTAGGAAAGTACTTAAACAGTCCCGCAAATGGAATTCCATACGGAACGTTTGCCGCGAATATTCTAGGAAGTTTATTTATTGGTATTATTTTAGGACTCGCCGCTAAAAATGAAGCCATCAATGAGCAATATACTTTATTGCTTGCCACAGGATTTTGTGGAGGTTTCACTACATTCTCCACATTTGCTTATGAAAATCATGTGTTCTTAAAATCAGGCGACTTCATGACGTTCTTCTTATACACGATTGCAAGTTTTATTATTGGATTTGCAGCTGTATTTTTAGGAATATTCTTAGTGAAATACTTCTAATAGTGTGCGCGACACTAAAACTCTTTAAAAATAGTTTAGAAAAACTGCCTTAAAAAGCGAGTATGCTAAAAAAAGCGAAGTGAAATTTGAAATTTCGCAAAAATTAGTGACGACATCCAAACTTCTATCATACATACTTATCTTTAGTGTGAAAAATTTCAAAAAACGGACGAATAGTACTCCAATTGAAAGCACATCAATTAGCGTAGCGTAGGTTTAAAATTTGGGTTAAAAGAAGATCATTTGCATAATAGAGTAAAGTTAGATCGACTTACGTTACACTAATTATATAAAGCGAGCGCAGTAGAGAATTTTCATTTCTTAGCTGTGTTCGCTTATTTCTTTAGTTTGAAAGGTGTTTTTGTTAATTTCTATTGAGTTGTTTCATTTAAAATTGAAACCTAAGAATACCAATATAAAAACTCAAATCATCGGTTTTACTAATGTTTATCAAACGCTTTCACACCAGCTTTTATTTCTGTTTGTAAAAAATTTACCCTTGGCGGGATAGGACATGAATACTTATCATTATACGCACAATACGGATTGTACGCTTTGTTAAAGTCAATTTGAATTAAATTCCCTAATGGAATCTCTAGATCAATATAGCGTCCGCCACCATAGGTTGCAAAACCATTCGTTTCGTCTGTAAATGGTAGAAAAAGATGATTTTTGTATTCTTCTGTTTTCATCAAATCTTGATTGCGGTATACTTCTAACGAAAATTCTTTGCCTTTCAATGTAAACGTTAAAATGCCAAAGCGTCTATATGTTGATGTTTTATCTTTAGTAGCAGGCATTGTAAACACAGGTGAGTTTGGTGTTGTTTCCAACATTGCATTCACTCTATAAGTATTATCTACAGGAAAAAAATCTAAAGCTTCAAACGTTTTTAAATCTTTTGCTTTCAGTGGCGATTTAGAAGCATCTTTAAAATCAGCATTTAACTTTTGCTGAAATTCAGTTTCACCAACAACCGCTTTTCTTTTTTCAGAACAACTTACATGCAACAATACAATACAGAGTAAGAGAAAACTTTTTTTCATCAGTAACAATCCTAGATTTTAATTTAACAACCATATAAGGTCTGTGCGTTCAAAAATACAATTTGTCATCTATAAAGTAAAAACTTTCGGTTGAATCTATAAAAAACTGAATATAAGTTATTTATAGCTAAAAGATTACGGGTTTACCGTAATTTTGTTTAATATTTTAGAGTTATATTTAAACAAAATAAACCAAAAACTCAAACTTATGAAAAAAGTTACATTACTTATTACGTTATTTTTAAGTGCATTTGTTTTTGCACAAAATCAATCTGCAGGTCCTGTATCAACTACAATTTCGGGTTCATTCCCTGGAGAAACATTCAGATTTGGTACTGGTTTGGTCACACAATTAGATTCAGGAACCGGCTTTGGATTTACAAATGATCGATGGTTCTCAATGGGAAGATTATTTACAGGAAGTCAAAACGTATACGGATTGCGCTTTCAGTTACCAAACAGAGCTATTACGCTTGGATATCAGGACATTAATGATGCTAACCCAAGAATGCAGTGGATTGGCGGTTCTTCTTTTGCAGGAACCGATTTAGAATTTAGAGCATCAAACAGTTTTACTTCCACAAGTTCTACGCTTGTTGCAACTATGACCAATGATGGAAAAACCCTTTTTGGAAATCCGTTGCCTTTTTCCGACATTAAAGTTGGAATTGATTATACAGACGCTGCTCCTTCTTCGAATAAAGCAGGGTTGGCTATAGAAAATAAAACAGGGACCAGTGGAACAGCTACAGGGCTTAGAGTTATAAACAATGCAGGCGGTTATGGAATGCGTGGTGTTGATATTAACCAGAGCGGAAGCACTTTTGCAAGTACTGGAATTAACATACGTATGAACAATTCGGCTTCTTATTATAGTGGAATTGACGCATTTGTTTCAAAACAAGGATCATCTTCAAGTACTTTCGGATATACGTATGGTGTTCGTGGCGCTATTTCTAGCGCTTCTCCAGTTAGCAGTTTTGGAGCAGCAATTTATGGAAGCACGACTAAAAATTCAAATTGGTACGCTGGTTATTTTGATGGACCAGTTGTGGTAAATGGATCGTTTACTTCTTCTGACAAAAAATTAAAAGAACAAATTGAAACTGAAGAGAATGTACTTGAGAAAATCATGGAACTAGATGCGGTAACGTACAAGTTTAAAGCAAACGATCAGTTAAACTTGCCAGAAGCATTACAACACGGATTCCTTGCGCAAAACATAGAAGAAGTATTCCCAGAATTGGTAACTACGATCAAAAAACCGATCATTGATAAAGAAAACA
Organism: uncultured Kordia sp.; assembly: GCA_964535135.1. Classification (GTDB taxonomy): domain Bacteria; phylum Bacteroidota; class Bacteroidia; order Flavobacteriales; family Flavobacteriaceae; genus Kordia. The sequence goes on along the minus strand of CAZHSA010000167.1, from coordinate 2,993 downwards.
AAGTGACTGGTGAGTACGAATACAAAGCGGTAAATTATATCGGATTGATTTCCGTATTAACGTCTAGTATTCAAGAATTGAACGAGAAAGTTGCTACCTTGGAAAATGAGAAAAGAGAAAATGCGTCTAAAAAGGGTACGTTAGAAGAACTTGGAGAAGCAACTTTTTCTATGGAGCAAAATGTTCCAAATCCGTTCAACAGTAGAGCGACAATTCGATATACGTTGCCAGAGAACGCAAAAGCAAACATCACTATTTTTGATATGACAGGAAAATATATCCGTGAGTACGACCTGTCGAATGCAAAAGGACAACTCGTAATCAGTTCAGATGAAATTGGAAAAGGAATGTTTTTATACAGTTTAATTTCTGGTGGAGAAATCATCATGACTAAGAAAATGATCGTCAAATAAACCATACTAAATATTTTAAACAAGACAGCAACTCGTCGCTTTATGAGTTGCTGTTTTTTTATGCGTTCAAGTCTATTCATAAACAGCACTAGTTCTTTTGCACTCCTTGTTTTTTACTATAAAAATTTCCCTTGGCGGGATCATACCCAAGTATATATTTACCAAATCACCGATTTCCTCGCGAATGTTAACACGTATTTATACTGCAATTTTGTAAGGTGCAACAATATATTCTTACAAGTTTTTGGAATTAATTTTAAGCATTATTAATCAAACATTTAAAATTATGAAAAAAATTATGTTATCTATCGTGTTACTTTTTGCGGCATTCACGTTTGCGCAAAATCAATCAAATGGTGCAGTTGCATCATCAATTACAAGTCCAGCTCCAGGCGAAATATTTAGATTTGGTCCAGGATTGGTTACGCAACTAGATGCTGGATTTGGTTTCGGATTTACAAATGATCGCTGGTTTTCTATAGGTCGATTTAATGCTGGAAGTCAAAACGTATACGGATTACGATTTCAGTTGCCTAACCGATCCATTCTTATGGGATATCAGGATATTAACGATACAAATCCAAGAATTCAATGGATTGGCAATGGTTCTTCTGCTAATACAAATTTGGAATTTAGAGTCGCTAATAGTTTTACTTCCACTTCTTCAAGAAAAGTAGCAACCATGACTAGTGACGGAAAAACCTATTTTGGAATTCCATTTACGCCAACTGCAGAAACGCTTGTCGGAGTAGATTACAGTAGTGTAGCGACCACAAACAGAACAGGAATTACAGTGCAAAATACAAATGGAGCTTCTGGAGCTATCGTTGGATTCAAATCTATAAATAACGTACCTAGCAACATAAAAAAAGGTGTTGAAGTTATAAGTTCAGGCAGTACAATAAATGATACGGGTGTCTATGTAAACTTAGATAATCCAATTGGAAATTTTAGCGCAGGAGTGCAAGCTTTGGTAAGTTCTAATGGTTCAGGTACGTATGGAGTAAGAGGAGAAATTTTGTTTCCATCGGGAACAGGTTCTAGTAATTTTGGTTCAGGAATTTACGGATCTTCCTTAGCTATAGCCAATCGCTATGCAGGCTTTTTTAATGGAAACGTATTTACAACGGGAATGTACCTTTCTTCTGATAAAAAGTTAAAAGAGCAAGTTGAAACAGAAGAGAATACGTTAGAGAAAATCATGGAACTGAATGCGGTAACGTATACATATAAAGAAAATGATCAGCTAAACTTATCGAAAGAATTACAACACGGATTCATTGCGCAGGAAATAGAAGAAGTGTTCCCAGAATTGGTAACAACGATCAAAAAGCCAATATTTGATAAAGAAAATAATGTAGAAAGCGAGTACGAATACAAAGCGGTAAATTATATTGGACTGATTTCGGTTTTGACTTCGAGCATTCAAGAATTAAACGAAAAAGTTGCGACGTTAGAAAATGAGAAAAGAGAAAATGCGTCTAAAGAAAGTCTACTTCAAGAAGTGGAAGGAGCAACTTTCTCCATGGAACAAAATGTTCCCAATCCATTCAACAACAGCGCAGTGATTCGATATACCTTGCCAGAGAATGCAAAAGCAAAGATCACTATTTTTGATATGACTGGAAAGTATATCCGTGAGTACGATCTGTCGAATGCAAAAGGGGAATTGGTGATCAACTCAAATGAAATTGGAAGCGGAATGTTCTTGTACAGTTTAATTTCTGGAGGAAAAATTATCATGACCAAGAAAATGATGGTGAAATAACCATACTACCTATTTTAAAACAAGACAGCAACTCATAGCGATACGAGTTGCTGTTTTTTATGTTTGTAAACCTGCTTGCTTTTTTTATTAGAAGACTAATGCTTGTCAAAAACTTTTACACCAGCATTAATTTCTGTCTTTAAAAAGTTCACCCTTGGCGGGATCGGACACGAATACCGATCACTATACGCGCAATATGGATTGTACGCTTTGTTAAAATCTATCTCAATGGTATCTCCTTCCGGAATTTCTAAATCAATATAACGTCCACCGCCGTAACTCTCAAATCCATTAGTTTCATCTGTAAATGGTAAAAAGAGATGGTTTTTGTACTCTTCTTGTTTCATTAATGATTGATTTTGATATATTTCTAATGAAAATTCTTTTCCATTCAACATAAAAGTCGCAATTCCGTAACGTCTATATTCAGGTTTTCTCGCTGTAGAAGTAGGCATTTTAAAAATAGGTGAATTTGGTGTTTTTTTAAACGTTGCTTTCACTTTGAATGTATCATTAACAGGGAAAAAATCCAATCCTTTAAACGTTTTTAAATCTTTTGCTTTTAGAGGTGAAGTAGCCGCATCTTTATATTTTCCGTTTAACTCTTTTTGAAATTCAGTTGCTCCTTGTATTTCTTTTTCTTCTTGTGAATAGCCATAACTAGTTAGTAAAAGGCATAAAATCAGACAGATATTTTTCATCGGTAATAATTAAGTTTGGTTAAATGATTACAATACTGTAAGCTTTCCAAAAATACAACTTGTTGTCAAAAAAATGAAAGTTTTTGTTAAGCGTATCTTTTTTTTATGTAG
>CAZHSA010000166.1:0-8055 GCA_964535135.1 uncultured Kordia sp. | reverse complement strand
GTAATGGATTGTTTGATGGTGTTGTAGTTTCCTTTTGGAGTAAAGTTGAGGTCTAGTAGGACAGAATCAATCGTTTTTGGATCAACAGGAATTGTAGGTTTGATAGCTGATTTTTCTACAGAAGTCACAAGTTTTGTGGGTTTCTGAGACGAATCTGCGCAAGCGAAAAAGCTCATACAGAGTACAAAAAGAATCATTTTATGCATGTACAAACAACGTAAAAAGTAGCGATTTCGTGTGTTATGGTATTAAATTGTGCTTCTTGTCATAATTCACCAATAAAGAAACTACATAGCTATAACTTTGAATTCCTTTCGACTGATTGTTTGCCTTTAGAAACTGATCAAACGTGAATTTAAACATCGGTTTTAATGGATTTTTGTGTGAATTCCAAAATGCGCGAACTTCGTCATAATTCTTCTGAATCCCAGGATTTACAGTGGCTTTTAAACGTTCGTATTCGTCTTTGTCTCGGTTGAACACTTCTTTTAAACAATGCCACGTCATAAAGTTATATGCGCCATACTGAAAGTAAATATCATCATTGTACAATGCAGTCATGCAACCAATGAAATTCGCTTCATTTTCTGCCGAATAGCCAATTTGATGCGCTTTTTCGTGACTTGCCGTCACCGGGAATTTATATACAGGAATTTTACTGTTAATTTGCGCTTCGTTGGTAAACGGATTAATATAGCCACTAAAGCCCATAGTGGTTAAAAATCCGCTGTAAATCGAAGTTTTTAAACTCTGATTTGTGAATTGGAATCGCGGTTGAATCGCACTGAAATTTTCATAACCGTTCATGGTTTTTTCAAAAATTTCACCTGTTGCATACGGAATTTCTACTTTAAGCGTATCGTTTTGTGTAATTTGAAATTGTGTCGCATTGGCTTTCGCGATGACTCTTTCGGTAAAATCTACCAATTGTTCTGTTGTGTATTTACGATCCAATTCAAGCGATTTGTATAAAGGCAATCGGTAATAATTCATGCCCCACAACAAATGAAATGCAAAGTATACTACGGTAATCGTAATATAAATATCAATCAAAATTCGTTTGTATTCTGTGCGAACCAATCGTACATTTTTATAGATATATCGGATAATTAAAATTCCTGCAATCGTATAAAAAATATCGCCGATGGAAAAAGGAATCCATCCAAAAATAATACGAGAAAGCTTTGAAATATACGGATACAATCCGTTACTATAATACGTTTCTACGAAGCCTGGATAATAGCCAAGAAACTTAATAAGAAAGAATTGTATAGGGAAAGAAAGGGCAATTAAAATTTTTGTTCTCTTGGTCATAAGCAATACATTTGAACACATTCGGGAAAAATGAGACGTAGCTAATGTAAAAAAACTAAATCACTATTACTACGTTGCGGTCATATTTTTGTCATTCTTGCAACAATTTTGCAAGGTATTTCACAAAAAACGATCAATTTTACTAGTAAACATTTACCTTTGTAGTCAATTTTTTCAATCCATAAAAAAATCAAAATGAGTCAAGAAATAAGAACTTTAGAACCGAATGCACTTTGGAATAAATTTGCCGATTTAAACGCTGTCCCAAGACCTTCTAAAAAAGAAGAACGCGTGATTGCTTTTATGAAGAAATTTGGAGAAGATTTAGGTTTAGAAACTGTTGTAGACGAAGTTGGAAATGTTATTGTTAAAAAACCAGCTACGGCAGGAATGGAAGACCGAAAAGCCATTGTAATGCAGTCGCATTTAGATATGGTTCATCAAAAGAATTCGGATACGGAGTTTGATTTTGATACGCAAGGAATTGAGATGTTTGTGGAAGGCGATTGGGTAAAAGCAAAAGGCACTACTTTAGGAGCTGATAATGGACTTGGCGTTGCTACAATTATGGCAGTGTTGGAAAGCAACGATATTGCGCATCCAGCCATTGAAGCTTTGTTTACGATTGATGAGGAAACGGGAATGACAGGCGCAATGGGCTTGAAAGGCGGATTGCTTGAAGGCGAAATTTTATTAAATCTTGATACGGAAGAAGACGACGAAATCGGAATTGGTTGTGCAGGAGGAATAGATGTTACGGCAATGCGCTCGTATGTAGTGGAAGAAACACCAGAAAATGTAGTGGCATATACGATTAAGGTTAGTGGATTGCAAGGTGGACACAGTGGAATGGACATTCATAAAGGATTTGGAAATGCAAATGTGTTGATGAATCGTTTGTTGTTTGACGGATTTGAAAACTTCGGATTGCGTATTGTTGAAATTGATGGAGGAAGTCTTCGAAATGCAATTCCAAGAGAAAGTATTTCAACAATTGTGATTGATAAAGTACATGCAAAAGCGTTTGAATTTGAAATGCAAACATTGATCAATACGATAACAAAAGAATTTGCAAGCATTGAAGAAGAATTAGAAATTACGTGTACCGAAACTGAACCACCAAGCGGTGTGATGGAATTAGGCGTTCAAGAAGGCATTACACGTTCGTTGTATGCGGCGCTTAATGGCGTATATCGCATGAGTCCTGACATTGAGGATTTGGTAGAAACATCTAACAATATTGCCCGTGTGATTGTAAAAGATGGTGAAATTAAGATTGGTTGCTTAACGCGTTCTTCGGTAGAAAGTGGAAAAATGGATTTGGCAACAAAACTCAGAGCAACATTTGAACTTTCAGGCTGTGAAGTAACCTTTTCAGGTTCGTATCCAGGTTGGGCACCAAATATGAATGCTTCTATTTTGCCAGTAATGGTGAATTTATATAAAGAATTAAACGACGGTGCAGAACCACATGTAGCAGCATGTCATGCAGGGTTGGAATGTGGAATTTTAGGAACGAATTATCCAGACATGGAAATGATTAGTTTTGGACCAAATATTCGCGGAGCACATTCGCCAGATGAGCGTGCCAGCATTTCTTCTTCACAAAAATATTGGAAATATGTGTTAGAGATTCTAAAGAATATTCCAAAAAAATAAGGAGCTAATACATTAATTTTATAAAATAGAGCGTAGTTAAGATTCGAAATAAGATCTTAACTGCGCTCTATTTATTTTGTCTTCTATAGGTTGTACATAGAAAACAGGTCATAAGGTATACATATTACCATCCTGCGGTATCAACAGGGACAAGTTGACAACCATCTTCCTTAAAAGTATCAAAACAGCCATCTTCACATTCCGTTTTCTTGCTAACGCAATATGGATGATCTGTGGTGTCATTTGTTCCTCCAATAAGGTACTGTTGTGCTACAGATGAAATTTTCTGTTTTCTAAGTTGCAATGCGATTTTCTTTTTTTTCATGTTTGATAGTATTTAGATTGATTTTTCATCTTAAAGATATATTAAGTTTCGTTTCAAGTAATACGGTTACACCATAAAAAGAGGTATTCAATAAAATTTGAAACAAAAAAAACGCTCATCTCTTTTGAGGTGACCGTTTTCTTTTTCAAAAATGTCAATGTATAAATTCAAAGTTTAGCAACCGCCGTTCCAGCTACCCGAAGTGCAACGTACACATTTTGAAATGGCAGTATCAGGACGAGGATCTGATGGTAGCGGATCACATGGTTGTTGACTGATGCAACCTTTTTGCATCGTCATCATAGTAAGTGTTGTTGGTGCGCCACCATTAACAAGTCTAGCTTCTAATGCAGAAATAGTTTGCTTTTTTAAACCTAAAGTTTTCATTTGTTTTTTCATGATATATATTTTTTGTTTCGTTGCAAATATCCTTCAGTGAGTAGTTTTTCAAAACAGGAAAACCAATGAAATGGCAACCGTGTTTTTCCCCGTGAAAAATCCCCAATGGTATGGGGATTTTAAATGTAAATTGGCATTACTTATCACAGTAAAGAGTGAAAGCCTAGCATTTATATGTGATTGTTAATGCGCTACAATTCAATTTTATAGATAATTTAATATCACATTCTTTTGTTGCACATTGAATTACCACAAAACTAATTGGCAACGGATTTGGCAGTGTTGTATATGCACCAGCTCCTCCTTGAAGTTGTTTTTTTGAAAGTGATGAAATTTTCTGCTTTCGTAATTGTAAAGAAATTTTTTGTTTTTTCACGATCATTATATTTAAGATTAGTATTGCTATAAATGTAAACTGAGTCTTACTTTCTTAAAACAGGAAAACGAATAAGAATGGTTGAGTGTTTTCCCTTATGAAGAACCCACTTTTCACTGTAGCGAACTTTTTATTCACAAAAAAAGCCCTTCCGCGAAGAAGAGCTTTTGTGAATTTATAATTGTGATAAATTATTTTGTGGTGTCAATTTCTACGAGTTCAATTTCAAAAATTAAGTTTGAGTTCGGTGGAATTGGTCCATATTGACGAGAGCCATATCCTAAATAAGAAGGTACAAATACTTTTGCTTTTTCACCTATTTTCATACGTAAGAACGCTTCTCTAAAAGCAGGAACCAATGTTGCACTTTTATTGTAGATTGATGAGAAAGGCTGGTAAGCTCCTTGACTTGCCGCTGCTTCATTGTACAATCCGTTTTCTTGTGCAACTTCCTTGTACGTAGTGTAAAAAACTTTTCCATCTTCAAACGCGCCTGTACAGTTTACCTTTACATAGTTTGAAACGGTTGGTTTTTCACCAGTTGTACTTTTTTGAGTGGTAACCATTACCATTCCTGTAGGAGATTCAAATACTTCTCCTAAATTTTTATTGTCTGCTACAAATTTTGCAATAACGTCTTTTATTTTTTCTTTTTCTTTTGCGTTAAATTCAGCAGAAATACCTTCTTTAAATTCTTCATATTTATTTAAAAGCTTTGGCTCGTCTTCCGTAAATACTTTAACAGCATCAAAGGCTTTCGCTTCTTTTCCAACACGGATGATATTTACTTCGGTCATAATTACATCTTCCAGTGGCTTGTTAGTACGCGGTTCAACCGCAACATTAGAAATACTGTCTTGTATTGCTAATCCTTTTACTAATTCTCCAAAAACTGAATGACAACTTACACGTGGTCTTTCACAAGGTTTTGGACTTCCAGCAAAATCTAAAGGATCTAAACTTGGATAAGGAACTTCTGTAATGAAGAATTGACTTCCATTTGTAGTGACTCCTCCAGAATTAGCCATAGATAATAAACCAGGCTTATCATGTTTTAAATCTTTGTGAAATTCGCTTGCAAAACGGTATCCTGGGTTTCCGCTTCCAGTTCCTGTTGGATCACCACCTTGAATCATAAACTTATCCATAACTCTGTGAAAAGAAACGCCATTGTAGTATGGTTTTCCTTTTTGAGCCTCTGGAAGTTTTGGGTGTGTTCCTTCTGCCAAAGCGACAAAATTAGCGACTACTACAGGCACTTTCTTATAGAATAAGCGCGCCACCATTGTACCTTTGGTTGTTTTAATTTCGGCAAAAATACCATTCTTATCATCTTGTGTATCGCCATTTGCTGCAACTTTGCTGGTACTTGTTGAATTTGAATTTTTGTCATTTTTACATGAAGTAAATCCTAAAGTAATAACCGCAAGACATATTGTGATTGTTGTTGTAAATACTCTCATTTTAATTTTCTGTTTCTAGGTTTTTGTTGTCTTTTTTTATGTTAAGTAACGTTATAGTAGATTTGATTGGAACGTTGGTTCCAATGCGTTTGTTATCTCCGTGATATCCATAAGCAACATGCGATGGAAATAAAAAGGTAACTGTTTCTCCTTTTTTCATCAATTGTAGACCAAAACGTAAACCTGGGAAGATTTGTTGTTTGTCTACCACATATTGTTGTATGCCAATTTCTTCTTTTTTGTAAATTGGATCGCCCGTTGTCATTTTTGAGATGTTATACTCATACGTCAACGTGTCTCCTTTTTGTGGGAAATAGGATTCTTGTGTTATTTTAGTATTGTAAAAATACCAGAAGCCGTTTTTGGAAGCTACATAAGCATTAGTACTATCTTGTTTGATGTATTTTTGAATATTGGCTTCTTCTTTGGCAATGAGTGCTTTGTTTCTAGCTACCGATTCTTTTAAGAAAGAGCCTGTACTTCTGCTCACAGGTTTTCTAGCTTGTGGTTCTGCACAAGCAACGATGAGCATGCCAAGAAGACTGAAAAGCGCAATTTTTTTTAACATATTTTTAGTTTAATTCGTCTTTGTATGCAGCTAAAATTTCAGTGAATTTTTCTGCCGTAGCTTCTAGTGATTCTTCACTTCGTCCGCCAGCTGCATTTGTATGTCCGCCACCGTTGAAGTGCGCACGTGCAAATTCATTTACCGAAAAATCACCTTTAGATCGCAATGACATTTTTACATACGGTTCTTGGAGATTTTCAATGAAAATTGCAGCAAATTTAATGCCTTTTAGTGATAATCCATAATTTACGAAACCTTCTGTGTCTCCTTTTTTAAAGTCGTAACGTATCAATTCCTCTTTACTGATGGTAATATACACGGTGTTGTAAGCTTCTAACACCACTAAATTTTTAAGAGCGCATCCTAATAATTGCAAGCGACTTAAGCTATTGGTATCGTAAATTGCGTTGTGAATCGCATTGTTTTCAGCACCTTTGTCTATTAAGTTCGCAATGATTCTGTGTGTTTTGCTTGTTGTCGCTTTAAAGCGGAATGAGCCCGTGTCTGTCATAATACCAACGTACATACAGGTTGCCATTTCTGCATTGATGCGTGCCTCATCACCCAAAAAAGTAATAAAATTATATACCATTTCACACGTAGAACTCATGCTCGTATCGGAATACATATATGTTGCATAGTTTGATGGCTGTTGGTGATGATCAATCATTACAAAAGTTGCTTCTGAAGCGGCAACTACGGATTCCATGTCACCAATTCTGCTCAAATCATTAAAATCTAACGTAAAGATAACATTGGCATCACGTATGATGTTTTTGGCATGTGTGTTTTCGTAATCAAACTTTACAATTTTATCTTCGCCAGGCATCCATTTTAAAAAATTTGGATAATCATTAGGAGCAACTATGTTGACGTTGTGTTGCCCTTTTTTCAAGTAATGCCACAGTGCCAGCGTGGAACCAATGGCATCTCCATCGGGATTTTTGTGTGGAATAATGACAATATTTTTAGGTGCGGAAAGCAACATTTTTACACCTTGTATTTCAGCTTCATTCATGCGTTTCAATTCTGTAATTCTATCCTAAATACTATAAAAACGATGAAGATTTTAGCGCTTCTCATTTCATAGCAGGCTAATATACTAAAATAGCCTTGCAAATAAATTGTATTTGTGTACTTTTGCACCGAAAATCGAATTTGATTTTTTTAAACAAGAATTTATAACTACTTATACTTATTATAATGGCTGGGAAAAGAACTTTTACCATGATTAAGCCTGATGCTGTAGAAAATGGACACATCGGAGCTATTTTAGAAAAAATTACTGCTTCAGGTTTTAACATCGTTGCAATGAAGTTAACGCAGTTGAGCAAGCGTGATGCTGAGGAGTTTTATGCAGTTCACAACGAAAGACCTTTCTTTGGAGAATTAGTTGAGTTTATGACTAGAGGACCAATTGTTGCGGCAATTTTAGAGAAAGAAAACGCAGTTAGCGATTTTAGAACCTTAATTGGAGCTACAAATCCTGCGGAAGCTGCTGAAGGAACTATTAGAAATTTATATGCAACTTCTATTGGAGAAAATGCAGTTCACGGTTCTGATAGTGATGAAAATGCAGCTATTGAAGGTGCTTTTCACTTTTCAGGAAGAGAGACTTTCTAAGGAAAACAGATTATATAAAGAAAAGCTTCAATCTATTGGTTGAGGCTTTTTTTGTTTTAGGCGTGTTTTGCTTTTGAGGAGAAATAATTTGTTAAGATCTGTTTTAAGCTAATTCCTCTGAAACAATTTCAAATTTAGTTCCACTTTCATTAATTGCCCAGATTTGTATAGTGTCAAAACCGTTTCGTTTTACTTTTTCAAAATCAACTTTCTTTTCATTTATTAATTCGATTTCTCCATTTGAGTCGACTTCTTCTCTAAATTCATCTTCATAATCTATTCCGTTATATGTTGATATAATTAATTCAAATTTGCTATTTCCTTTTTC
>CAZHSA010000165.1:0-8059 GCA_964535135.1 uncultured Kordia sp. | reverse complement strand
ATTCCACTTGTACAAACCGAATATTGCCTTGCTCAGCGGCATTGCATGGGATCACATCAACGTGTTTCCAACGTTTGAAAATTATGTAGAACAATTTCAAATATTTGTCGATTCTATCACAAGAGGCGGAAGTATCAATTACAACGAAGAAGATATAGAAGTTGTAAAAGTGGTGGAAGCGTCGGAGAATCCGATTCGTAAATTAAGCTATAAAACGCCAAATTATACGATTGAAAACGGAGAAACGCTCTTAGAAACTCCTGATGGTTTTATGCCGATTGAAATCTTCGGAAAACACAACCTCAATAATCTCGCGGGCGCAAAATGGATTTGCCAACACATTGGCGTCGATGAAGAAGATTTCTACGAAGCCATTTCAACTTTTAAAGGCGCAAGTAAACGGCTGGAAAAAATCGCAGAGAAAAATGCTACTGTAGTGTACAAAGACTTTGCACATTCGCCAAGTAAAGTAAAAGCAACAACAAAAGCGGTAAAAGAGCAATATCAAAATCGTACGGTGTTGGCATGTTTAGAATTGCACACGTATAGTAGCTTGAACGCAGAATTTTTACAAGAATACCAAGGTGCATTGGATGCCGCCGATAAAGCTGTAGTATTTTATTCGCCACATGCGGTAAAAATTAAACAATTGGAAGAAGTTTCTGAAGCGCAAATTGCCGCCGCTTTTCAACGAGACGATTTGGTTATTTACACCGATCCAGCAGCATTTAAAACATATTTATTTAGTCAAAACTTAGAAAATACAGCCGTTTTGCTGATGAGTTCAGGAAATTATGGCGGACTTGACTTTTCAGCATTTTCAACACATATACACTAAATTGTAAGAATTTGCGTTTCTAGGTGTAACCAACCACTAAAACCAACGCGCATACTTCATAATTACTTTTTTTAACTATTAAAACCAATTAATTATGAAAAATCGCTTCTTACTAGCGTGTCTAGTATTTTCTTTATGTTTTATTTCTTGCACCACGGATGATGACATTACAACGCTAGGATCACAAAACTTTCATGCCTTAACTGTTGGAAACTCTTGGGTATATGATCATTATCGGAGAGTAGGACAGTCTGATATATTTGAAAACATCAATGTTATTGATTCTGTCAAAATTGTGGGTACGGAAGACATCAACGGAAATACCTTCTTTAAATTTCGAACCCGAACTTCTGAAAATGTAAATAACATTCCATTATGTTCTCCTAGTGGCGAACATTTTAAATACTACCGAGATTCTTTAGGATACTTAATTGACGATAGAGGAAAAGTACATTTTTCCTTAGAAGGAGATACAGAAGAATATATATTAAAAACACGTTCAAATCACCGTTTAATTTTTAGTCTTTCGGAAGAAAGTGAAGTAGTGAGTACAATTGTGGGCGATTTTGATTGTTATTGGATGAATCTATATTTGAGGTATAACGAAGACAATGAACGTTCTGTGGGAACAAGTAAATATTATCGTAAGGCAGGAATTGGTGACGTATTTACCACAACTTCTTTTACAAACAATCCAGAACACACCATAGAAAAACGACTCATATCGTACGAGTTGCAATAAAACAAACTAAAAACTTACGTTAAAAAACATCCTGTAAAACTTAGTATAATTTACACTATGTTGTCGAGAAAAGCCGTAATATCTTTGCGGCTTTCTTGTATCAGCTTTTCTTTGGCAAGTTTAGTGTCCTTGGCTAATTTATCTTGTGATAATTTAAACTTTCCTTCCCACGAAGTAATTTCTAATTTTATTCCCACAATATAATCGGCAAGTGTTTGCGCTCTTGGACTTTCGGTGTCTAATACAAACGGTTGTGCCGAAGTTTCTAAAAAAGCAGTCATGTTGGCAATAGAATCTAACACTTGTTCATTAGCAGGAATGCGTGTGGCTTTCGCCGAAATATGTACTTTGACGTAATTCCATGTGGGAAACTGTGGAGTGCTGTATACATTCGGAGAAATATAGCAATTTGGTCCGTGAAATATCGCTTGCGCGTGAATGTTCTCTTGTAACAATTCAATATGTGGATTAAACTTATCTATATGTCCAACCAAAGTACCAAATTCTCCGCCAGAAGCATTATAAATCAAGGGCACATGCGTGGTGAAAATTTTGCTGTCTTTCGCAGAAATCAATGTCGCCAACGGATAACGCTTGATCGTTTCAACAATATTCTTAAAATCCGTTTCTTGATGGTGTTTTGGAGGATAGTTCATATTACGTAGTACATTGAAGTCACAAAAATAAGAATTCCTATTGAGATTCTTCTTGAATCCACTGAATAGCATCGATTAATGGTTGGCTTGAATTCAGAGCGGGAATTACTTTTTCTCCAAAAACTTGTTTATCACGATTTGCAAAAGTAGTAGTTGTTACAATCAACATTGCTCCGTCAGAAAGTGTAAACGGCATATTTCCTGTAGTCCGTCCGCAAGTTTTCGAACCAATTAATTTTGTGTTTTCAGCATTAGAAAAAGCAATGGCAACAGCTTCTCCTGCGCTACAAGTATAATGATCAATTAAAATAGCAATCTTATGTTTTTTACTTTTTAAACTGTAAGGTTTTTTCAAGTTTAATACCATATTTTCTCCAGAAAAAACAGCTCCATTTTTAGATTTCCAAGGTAAAAATTCATTCGTATTAGAAACAAAATATCCCAAAGTTCCTTCATCCAATAATGGAGATAAACCTAAAAGCATTGGCCACATATTTCCGCCTGAATTATCTCGTAAGTCAACAATCCAGTTTTTTACATGTTGCTGATCCAGTTTTTTGATGTTGGCTTGGATTTGGGTTGCGAAGGTGTTTACTAAACTATCGTTTCCTGTAAAACTAGGAATGTTTACATATCCAATAGTATCGTGATAGCGCTTGCTTTTGATTGTCGGTGCAATCTTTTCTTTTGCGTACATTTTTTTACGAGCTGCTGGTACTACAAATGCACTATGATTGTCATCCAACAATGTGATTATATGTTGAAGAATTTCATGAGATACTTCTCTGGTATTCTCCTTTTTTAATTTTTCAGATGCTTCATTTTTAATCGCACTCCAATCAATTCGATCAGCATTTAAGGCATTTTTTTCAATAAGATCAATTGCCTGCATAACGTATGTTTCTTCTCCATTAGAACAACTAACAATTAAGAAAAAAATAAGAAGGAAAATGGTCAACTTATATTTCATGCAGCATAAATAGCTTAATTTTTTAAAAAAGAACCACAGTAAAAGGGTTGGTAGTATTACATTGATTTGAATGTCCGTCAGTATCATTTGAAGTTGCAGGACAAGAATTTGTTGGACATAAAATATCAGTACACACTTCACTATTGTAAGGACAATTAATAGCATATTCAGTCCACGCTTCACCAGCTTGTATTCTGTCCGTTTTTAGTGTCGAAATTGTCTTTTTATGTAAAGTCAACATCTTTACGTTTAATTTTTGTTTTTCATTTTTATAAATTTAAGATTACTTAAAAGTAAAGTATAAACTTACATAAATATGTTTTTTAAACAAAGAAAAATAAAAATACTTACTGCAACTACAGATTACGCATCAAATTGACTTAAATGATGATGTAAATGTTTGTACTGCATTTTTCCCCATTGCTCACGCGTAAATTTCCCAAACGTTGGATGTGTTGGCAATTCTGAAGCTTTACCGTATTGATGAAATTCTGTCACAAGCGCTGCTAATTTTCCTTTTTCAGTTTCCAACTCGCGTTCATCACTCACTACAAAATCGCGTACGGTTGGTAAATTTTGCGTCCAAGCTTTATCATTATACATCAAAGGCTTGTAAATCTTAAAAACAAGTCGTTTCATAAAACCAGGTTTCTTTCCTGTCAAAGCAATTTTTCCCATAGCCAACTGCAAAGGTTTTTGGCAATGTGTACACATTTGGCCTACGGACATTTTTCCCCAAGAAGGAACAGATGCTGGTGTTAAACTTTCAATTCGCTGTAAAACTTCTTCACGTACGGCGTCATCAAATAATGATTTCATAGCTGTTGTATGTATAAAAATTAGGTGAGATCTAAAGGTACTGCAATCGTATTAAACCTAAAAATAATTCCCAAAAAATAACGCTCACACATTTTTTTCAACGCTTACAAACTCATTTCACGATTCAAACCGAAAAAAGAGTAGTTTTAAGTCTTAGTTAAACAAAATTTTAATCGAAACCTTTTTCTTTTCCGCAGTGTAGCAGGGTTTTTTCGTTAAGAATTTTTGAAGCCTTGGAAATCGTAGATTCATGAACTCATTAATTTAAAATAGAAAGGTTGTGAACTAAAAAATTTAGAAAAATCCATGCGGTTTTAATTTTCCCCAAAAAGGAAAATTGAAAACACCTCTGGAAATGCTGTGCATTCATGAATACACTAATTTAAAATATAAATGAGATGAACTAAAAGCGCACTTTCTTTTGTTTCTTTTCTTTGTGCGAGCAAAGAAATCAAAGATTCATGAGTTCTTTAATTTAAAAATAGAAAACTCACGAACTAAAACGAAAGCAAAAAACCAAAATTTAGTCATTTGTTTAAATTTTTATAAGGGGATGAGAATTTAGTTTGAATAAAATTGGACTAAGATTTTAAAATAATAGCAATGAAGATGAAAGACAAAACAGCAAGCCTTCAATCTATAAAATACTGGTCTGAAGACGATCGTCCGCGCGAAAAATTAGCACTCAAAGGAAAAAACGTATTGAGTGACGCCGAATTACTAGCAATCTTAATTCGTTTGGGAAACAAAGATGAAAGTGCCGTGTCACTTTCCAAACGAATTTTGGCGTCTGTTGGTGGAAACTTAAACGAACTGGCTAAGTTATCTTCTGAGCAACTCAAAAAATTTAAAGGTGTAGGTTTAGTCAAAGCCATTACCATCATTGCAGCGTTGGAATTGGGGAAACGTAGACAAATAGAAACAAAAGTAACGCTCAAAAAAATTACGTCGAGCCGAATGGTTTTTGAAATCATGCAGCCAATTATTGGCGAATTGCCACATGAAGAATTCTGGATTATTTACCTCAACAATTCTAACAAAGTGCTCAAAAAGTTGCGCCTCAGCAAAGGTGGCATAACAGGAACTCTGGTAGATATTCGCTTGGTATTAAAAACGGCGTTAGAAGTTGGTGCAGTAGCTATTATTTTGGCGCACAATCATCCTTCGGGAACATTAAAAGCAAGCGCAGCCGATAAAGCAATTACTAAAAAATTACGCTTGGGAGCGGAAAATATAGATATAAAAGTATTAGATCATTTAATTATCACAGAAAAAGAGTATTTTAGTTTCGCTGATGAAAACTTACTCTAAATGCTGTTAGTATACACCAAAAAAATTACACCAAGACTTCGGTATACATTCAAACATGTACTGACACGTATCTTAGGAATTCCTATCGACTTCACTACCAAAATTGAAACGTTTATTGCGCACAATGAAGTCAAAATGTCCTATGTAAAACAACCTTTGGGCGATGAATTCTCGGTGCGAAGTCACGACTTACTATTTGAGCAAGGTATTGGAGAAGTAGATATTACGATTCAACCATGGGATGAAGTTCCTTGTTTCTTTCCCGCAGGAGAAAAAAGTACGGTACCTTTTGACATTTTTGCAGCAAGTTTTTACATGTTGAGTCGCTACGAAGAATACTTGCCGTATGTAAAAGATGAACACGGACGGTATACAGCGGCAGAAAGCTTGGCGTATAAACACGATTTTCTCACGATTCCTGTGGTAGATATTTGGTGTCAGAAATTCTTAAAAATTATTGTAGAACGCTTTCCTGATGTTGTTCCCGAAAAACGCGAATTTGTATACAAACCCATCATCAATGTGCCTGTGGCGTATGCGTACAAAAAACGCGGAATTCTAAGAACGCTTGGCGGATTTACTACAGATATTTTTCAGTTTAAATTTTCACGTTTCATAGAACGTTTTGCCGTATTACTAGGAATGCGCGATGATCCATTCAATAATTTTGATGAATTGGTTGCCTTGCATAAAACACACAGCACAAAAGCCTATTATTTCTTTCAACTAGGCGATTACGCTTCTAACGATCACAATGTATCCATCTATAAAAATGAATTCGTTCGCCTTATAAAAAATGTATCTGATTATAGTAAAGTTGGACTGTTAGCTTCGTACGCGTCTTTTTCAGAAGCTAAAAAACTCAAAGTAGAGAAGAAGCGACTCAACACCACAATAAACAAACCTGTAAAGCGTGTGCGCCAACATTACAACATGTTGAATGTACCGCAATTTTATAGAAATCTAATTGATTTAGAGTTTTCGGAAGACTATTCCATGGGCTACCGCGATGCGCTTGGATTTCGTGCCGGCACCTGCAATCCGTTTTACTTTTATGACATTGGTATGGAAATTCAAACACCATTGCGCGTAAATCCGTTTTGTTTGGAATTTACAGGGTATTTAGAATCGGAAGTTTTAACCGACGAAATCATGAAAATGGCAGTGGAAGTCCAAAAAGTAAATGGTATTTTTGCAGCAGTATTTCACAATGTAGTACTCTCAGAACGGAGTATGGAGTGGAAAGAACTATATATCAATTTGTTAAAAAAACATACCAATGCCGAACATCACTGATATTTTCTTTGATTTAGATCATACCCTTTGGGATTTTGAAAAAAACTCCGCACTCACATTCAAAAAAATACTTGCAGAAAATAACGTTGAGGTCGATTACGATCGCTTTCTTGCGGTATATGTGCCTGTAAATTTAGAATATTGGCGTTTGTTCCGAGAAGAAAAAATTTCCAAAAAAGAATTGCGGTATCAGCGTTTAGCAAAAACATTTAAAGCCATTGAATTTGAAGCTTCTGACGAATTGATCGATACGCTTTCTGCGCAATACATTCAATATTTATCAAGTTTCAATCATCTTTTTGAGTATACTGAAGAATTGCTCAAAAATCTGCAAAAGCAATACAAACTACATATCATTACCAACGGTTTTCGAGAAGTACAACAGAAAAAAATAAAAGCTTCTGGAATTTTCTCTTACTTTGAGCACATTATAGATTCGGAAAGTGTGCATGTAAAAAAACCGAATCCAAAGATTTTTGAACATGCGATGGAATTAGCAGCAGTGAAACCTGAAAATGCCATGATGATTGGCGATAGTTTTGAGGCAGACATTCTTGGCGCATTAAAAGTAAATATGCATGTAATTCATGTCGATTTTGACAAAAAATACAATCATTTGCTTTGTCCTGTAGTACATCACTTGACTGAAATTGAAAAATATCTGTAATAAAACGCCAAAAGTGTCGTTTTTTTAAGAAACAGTTGTTATTAGAGAAAGAATTTTTTCTTTTCTTTAGGTGTTGATAATTTCTTACAGTATTCAAGACTAAAACTAAATCGGTCACTTTATGCTAAAAAAAGTTTCTTTATTTCTTGTCGTATGTGCATTGGTGTCTTGCGTTGAAGATGTCGATTTTGAACAAGCAGAAGACATTGCGCTTTCGCCCGTTGTAGAATCAAGTTTGATTTTTTTCGACTTTCCTGCTTCTCAATTTTCTGAATCTACAGGAACGGCAATTGTTGTTGAAAGTGACGAGTTGGAGTTGGATATTTTTAATGACGATTTTTTTCGCGATAATTTGATACGTTCCGAATTCTTTTTTGAAGTCACCAATTCTATTGATCGTTTTTTTAGAGCAGATATTATTATGTATGACGAAAACAATCAAATTACCTATGCATTTTCAATTGATATCACTCCAGATGGCAATAACGAAGTTATCACAACACATACCGAAGTTTTTGAAGATGCTTCCCTAGAACAGTTAATAAATACGGTGCGGATGGAATTTGTATTAAGTATGTTTCCAAGTCCAACAGGAATTCCACTAGATGAAAACAGTATTGGCAACATTAGTATGCGTTCAAAAGCTACGCTGTTCTTTTTAATTGATAACGAATAATACGTGTATAGTCTTTGAAAAACCTCAAATTCATATTGCTATTTTTTTCCTGTGCTGTTTTTGCGCAAAACAAGCAATTGCTCT
>CAZHSA010000164.1:0-8200 GCA_964535135.1 uncultured Kordia sp. | reverse complement strand
CCAGTGACCCTCTGCTTGTAAGGCAGATGCTCTGAACCAGCTGAGCTAATCACCCGTAATTCTTTATTTCAGTAAAATGTTGTGGGTAATACTGGATTCGAACCAGTGACCCTCTGCTTGTAAGGCAGATGCTCTGAACCAGCTGAGCTAATCACCCTTATTGCGTATAGCGGATGCAAATATAAAATAGATTTTATATCTGACAAAATTTAAAGCTATAAATTTCAAAGTATTTCTGCCACCACAAATGTACTACCACCAATATAAATGAGATCGTTGTTTTTAGCATTTTCCATCGCCATTGTATAGGCTTCTGAAACTGAATTGTATACATTTCCAATGAGATAATATTCTTTTGCTTTTTGCTGTAATTCGGAAGCCGCCAAGGCTCTTTTTATAGCTGGATTGCAGAAGTAATACACAGCAGTTTTAGGAAATAATGGAAAGATAGCATCAAGGTTTTTATCATTGACCACTCCAAAAACAATGTGCAACTGTTGAAAGTTTTCGTTTTGCAATTGCTGCATCACCAACTGTAAACCTTCTTTGTTGTGCGCAGTATCACAAATAGTTTTTGGTGTTTTATGTAGAATTTGCCATCTTCCTTGTAAATTCGTGTTTGCAACTACATGTTGCAATCCGTTTTCAATATGTTTTTCCGTGATATGAACATCTCTTAGTAATTGAACGGCTTGTACTGCCGATTTGTAATTTTTGTGCTGATAATCACCTAAAAGATCGGTTTTATAGTTTTTTTTGATGGTTCTTTCGGCAAGATATAATTCAGCATTAGCTTCTATAGCTTTTGCTTCAAACAAAGGAAAAGTTTCTTCATGATATTCGCCAATTACAACCGGAACATTATTTTTGATGATGCCTGCTTTTTCAGCAGCTATTTTTGGTAATGTATCACCTAATATCGCGACATGATCCCATCCGATATTCGTAATTACAGAAACTTCAGGTGTAATGATGTTGGTGGAATCTAAACGTCCGCCCAAACCTACTTCTACAACTGCAATAGCTACGTTTTGCTGCGCGAAATAATCAAATGCAGCTCCTACGGTCAATTCGAAAAACGAGAGTTTCTCAGTTGCTACAAATTCTTTGTATTGTGTTGCAAATTGAATGATGGCTTCTTCAGAAATCATTTCTCCATTGACACGAATGCGTTCTCTAAAATCTTTTAAATGAGGCGATGTGTACAATCCGACTTTGTAGCCAGCTTCTTGTACTATAGAAGCAATCATGTGACTTGTAGAACCTTTTCCGTTGGTTCCTGCCACATGGATACTTTTAAACTTTTGATGCGGATTTTGTAAGTGTTCTGCAAATTGGGTGATTTTTGTCAAATCCCAAGCAGTACTATTTTTTGAAGCTCCTTTTTGTTGATAGGAAGCTTCATATTGGGCTTTCCACCATTGCATGGCTTCTTGGTGAGTCATTGCTAATTTTATTGTCCTAATTTGAAATTAACCACAATAAAACCTGTTTGTGTTGAAGGTGCTTTATCATCTTTATTCCACTCGTACTTATACGCAGCTCTTTCTGCTGGTTTTAAAAGACAATCAGCACTGTTTGTAGTTCCTTTTACACCTGCAGTGGCATCAATTACTTTACCTTGACGATTTACTCTAATTTTCACTACTACACGTCCAGCTTCATTGCAATCTTGCTTATCTACTTCTCCTCCTCTTAGTTTGCTTCTCCCATTTAAACCATAACCACCAGTACCTCCATTTCCTGAGCCTGGTTCTCCATAATAACTTGCTGCATATGGATCTCCGTTAGGATTTCCTTTGTTTCCGGGGCCATCATCAGGACCTTCTCCTCCACCTTCGTCCTCACCATTTCCATTGGCATCATTGAATAGGGCATCAATCTTAGCTTTTTTGGCAGCTTCTTCCGCTTGTTTTTTAGCTTCTGCTTCCGCTTTGGCTTTCGCAATTCGGTCTGCTTCTGCTTTCGCTTTTGCTTCTTCGTCTGCTTTCCGTTTTTTCTCCTCTTCAGCTTTTTTCATCGCAATCGTTTCTTCCGAATCTTGAGTAATGACTTCTTCTGAAGATGTATCTGGCTGTGTTTCTTGAACAGGTTCCGTTTCTTGCGGCTGTTCTTCTTGTTGGTCTTGTTGTTTTGGCGCTGTTACTGGCTTTGGATTTTTTTTAGTCTCTACTTCTCCGCTCCCCGTATTGCTTGTTCCAAAGTTTACAGCAATGCCACTCTCTTCTGGTGGATTCATGTATTTCATCCCAAATACAAACATTAATAGTAATAATATAACCATCAACACCGTCGTAATAGTGGCTGATTTTCGCTTGTGCTCTGTATTAAATATCGACATAATGCTATATTTTATGTTGTTTCAAGAATGACCTCATAGTTGTTTCTTTTTGCAATTTCCATAATCTTTGTCATATTTTCTATAGAAATATTCTCGTGAATTTCTATGTGCAAGACTGGATTTGCATAACCGTCAAATTGTATTCTCAGTATTTCTTCTAGTTGATTGATATCAATTTTCGTTCCATCAAGGAAAATATCTAAATTTTCTTCAAGCTGAACTTTTACTGTTTTTTTAGCGGCTCCATTCGGAATCTCAACATTCGTTGCTTTTTGTGATAGAGTTTCTAGGTAATTCGCGAAATACGCCAATCCAACTAGAAAAATTACACCTGCAATAAAAACGAAGGGTACGTTGAACTTTTTATTCCTCGTTTCAAGCAAACTCATTATTGCGGCCGAACAGCTAAAATAATTTTATATTTATTTTTATTGGCAATATCCATAATATTTACTGCTTTTTCGATAGGCACGCCTTCTTCAGCTCTTAATATAATTGTTGGAGAATCTTGCCCTCTCAATTTTGCTTTTAGCTTTGATTCTATTTGACCTTCTCTCACTCGATCAGAATCAATATATATTTGCAGATTTTTTTTGATACTTACCGAAACATTCTGCGTGTTCGTTGATTTTCCCTTTGCTTTTGGCAAGAGTAAATCGAGTGCGTTTGGTGAATTTGACGTTAACATAAAAAACACCAATAATAAAAATACGATGTCTGTCATGGACGACATGCTAAATTCTGGACTTACTTTATTTCTACCTCGTAACTTCATAGAATATCGTTATACAGGTTCGTTTAGTAAATCTAAGAAGTCTACCGCATTTGCCTCCATTTGATGCACGACCTTGTCTGTTTTCACAACCAAGTGATTGTATCCAATATACGCAATAATTCCCACAATTAAACCTGCAACCGTAGTTGTCATTGCTGTATAAATACCACCTGCAAGCGAGCCCATTTCGGCCTGACCGCCACTGGTTGCCATTTCGCGGAAAGCGATAATCATACCAATTACCGTTCCTAAGAAACCAATCATTGGTCCTGCTCCTGCTATTGTAGCTAAGATACTTACATTTTTTTCAAGTTTGTATACTTCTAACGTTCCTGCATTTTCAATGGCTTTATTGATATCTTCCAACGGTTTTCCAATTCGGGAAATTCCTTTTTCGGTTAATCGTGCTACGGGAGAATCTGTCTGCGCACAAAGCATTTTGGCTGCATCTATTTTTCCTGCCGAAACATTATCGCGAATTTGATTCATAAAATTCTTATCTATTTTAGACGCGGCTTTAATAGCAAATGTTCGCTCAAAATAAATATACAATGCCACTGCAAGCATTAGCAACAAAATACTGATAATGATAATACTACCAATTCCTCCATCAAGAATCAATTGAATGATTGAGAATGTTTCTTCTTGAGGTTCAGCATTTTCAGCAGGTGTTGTTGGTGTTTGAAATAATAACATAGTTGTTTTTTGATTTAGACTATAATAACGGTGTTTTTTTTAATTAAGTATATAAACTATATCCTTAAAACAAGGTTCGCATGATCATGAAAACTGCCGAACCAACGACGAATCCAATAAAGGCGAGCCAAGATATTTTTTTGAGATACCAAAAGAAATCAATTTTTTCCATTCCCATCGCAACCACTCCTGCTGCTGAACCAATGATTAACATACTTCCACCTGTTCCTGCTGCAAAGGCAATGAAATGCCATAATTCATGATCTAACGGCTCTGTAAACATTCCTAAACTAGCTGCTACCAAAGGAACATTGTCAATCACTGCCGAACCAACTCCAAGCGCCATGACTACTAAGTCAGAAACACCACCTTGATGCATTTCCGTTCCTAATTGTGGCGTTGCCGTTTTTAACCAATCAGCAAAACCAAAGAGCAATCCTAAAGATTCTAATGCGGCTACGGCCATTAATATTCCTAAGAAGAATAGGATACTTGGCAATTCAATTTTAGATAAAGAGTGATGTACTGGACTGTGATGTATTGTGCCATCATGACTTTCGTTAGCGCCAACTGCTGCCATCGTAAATTTTGAATTGCTATATATTTCTGCAAATATTGCGACTACCGACAATGATAACATCATCCCAACATACGGCGGTAAGTGTGTTACTACTTTGAAAACAGGCACAAAAACAATTGCTGATAAGCCTAAGTATAGCATCGTTGGACCAAAGCGATGTGTTTTTTCTTCTTCCACACCTTCTTCCTGTGGCAAATCGCCCTGAAAAGGTTTTAAGAAAGAAGCAATAAATGTTGGCACTACCATACATAATAATGACGGTACAAATAAGTAGCCAAATAGTTTTCCTGTTGATACTTTATCACCAATCCACAACATGGTTGTAGTCACATCTCCAATTGGAGACCAAGCACCACCAGCGTTTGCGGCAATGATGATTAAACCAGCGTACCAAATTCGAATGTTTCTATCGGAGATAATTTTTTGTAAGATTGAAATCAGAACGATTGTAGCCGTAAGGTTGTCAATGATTGCAGATAATATAAATGCTAAAAACGCAAAAATCCACAATACACGTTTTTTACTTCGGGTTTTGATGAAATTTTTTATGGTGGCAAAACCATTGAAATAGTCAATAATTTCCACAATTGTCATCGCGCCAAGCAAAAACACTAGTATTTCTGCGGTTTTCCCTAAATGATGCAATAAACCTTCTTCCATGAGATGCATTTTTTCAGGTTTGGCTAGTTGCCCAAAACCTCCATCTCCGTCAACAAGTGCATGCGCTCCAGAATCGAACCAATTTTGAAAGTCTTCAATTCCGAAAGCGATGAATGCCCAACATATTGCCATCATGGCTAATGCGGGAATAAGCTTGTCAATTTTTAAGTTGTGCTCTAAGGTTATGGCTAAATATCCTAAGACAAATACGGCTATTATTGCTGATTCCATTTCTGTTTTTTATAAGTTGGTGGTTAAACTAATTCTTTTAATGCAATTTCAAAAGCAGTTTTACTAACATCTACTTTTGAAGCATTTCGTTTGAATGTATTTTGTAATGCTTTTTTGATCGTTTTGGAAGTATCTTCAAAGATGGCTTCATCTGTCATTTGTACTCTTCGTTCCATAAAATACGCAAAAACTCTTGCCATTCCACAGTTGGAAATGAAGTCTGGGATTAGACTTACTTTTTGATCGGTGTGCTCCATAATTGGGCCGAAGAATATTTCTTTATCGGCAAAAGGCACATTGGCTCCACAAGTGATGACTTCCAAACCTGTATCAATCATTTTATCAATTTGATCTTGCGTAATGAGTCGTGATGCAGCACACGGAGCAAATACTTCGGTTGGCAGCTCCCAAATACGTTGGTTGATTTCTTCAAAAGAGATCATATTCTGTGCTACAAGCGTGTTTCCGTCTTTGTTTAAGAAAAATTCCTTGATAGCTTCATGCGAAAATCCTTCTTCGTTGATCACACCACCGACTCTGTCAATAATTCCTACGACTTTTGCGCCCATCTGGGAAAGATAATACGCAGCCGCAGCTCCTACATTTCCAAAACCTTGTACAATGGCGCGTTTTCCTTGGATAGATCCGCCATAAATATCATAAAAATGACGCGCTGCTTCGGCAACTCCAAAACCTGTAATCATATCTGCTACCGTATATTTTCTCGATACATCGGGAGAAAACACAGGACTTTCAACTACTTTGATAACGCCCAAACGCAATTGTCCAATTCGGTTGATTTTGTCAGCATCAGTCGGCTTAAAATGTCCGTTAAAAACACCTTCTTGCGGATGCCATACTCCGCTATCTTCCGTGATTGGAATTACTTCATGAATTTCGTCTACGTTTAAATCACCACCAGTTCCATAATAACTTTTCAGTAATGGTGCAACTGCATTGTACCAACGTTTCAGCACTCCGTTTTTTCGCGGATCATGCGGATCAAAGTTAATACCTGATTTAGCACCACCAATCGAAGGTCCAGAAACCGTAAATTTAACTTCCATCGTTTTAGCTAAGGAAAGGACTTCATTCATGTCTAATCCTTTACGCATACGCGTTCCGCCACCAGCTGCACCGCCGCGAAGTGAATTGATCACTGTCCAGCCTTCTGCTTCTGTTTCTGGATCTTTCCAGTTAAAAACAATTTCAGGTGCTTTGTTTTCGTAAATTTTGAGTAATTCTTTCAAGTATTTGTATTTAGAGTACTAAAGGTTTGTATCGAGACAAATATAAAAATTGTTCGCTTGTTTACAGAATCCTTTGGCTACTATTTAACGTAATGATAATTGTATATTTTTCCAGAACTATGATCTTTGGATGCGCCTGTAACACTTTTCAGACAATTTACTTCATCGCGCAAGCGCAAAACTCCTAAAAAACCGAAGATTAATGCTTCTTTATATTCTATCAATTCTTTTGTTGGTTTTACAAGATGTAGTTCTTTATAATAGGTCATTCTTTTTAGTAAATATTCATTAAATGCACCACCGCCAGTGACCAGTACTTTGGATCTTATTTTAAAATTTCGTGCCAATTGTCGCGCTACATGTTCTGTAAAAGTGCGCAGCAAATCAATTTCTTTTCTTGGAAATGCTTCTAAGCGTGGAACTATTTCTTTTTGAACCCATTCCAACCCTAATGATTTTGGCGGAAGCTGCTTGTAATATGGTAAATTGTCTAATTCTGAACCTAAACTCAACAAATACTCACCTGATTTTGCTAATTTTCCTTTGTCATCATATTCAAATCCTAACTGTTTTGCATATTTATTCAGTACAATATTGACTGGACAAATATCGTATGCGATACGTTTTCCATCTTTATGAAAAGAAACATTGGCGAATCCTCCTAAATTTAAACAGTAATCATATTCTGGAAACAGCAATTCATCTCCAATTGGCACTAACGGCGCGCCTTGTCCGCCCAATGCTACATCTTGCACACGAAAATCACAGACTACTTTTTGTTGAATGAGTTCTGCTAAATTTTCTTGATTTCCAATTTGATAGGTAATTTCGTTTTCTGGCTGATGCAAAATCGTATGTCCGTGCGAACATACAGCATCTATTTCCGTAAGGTTATGTTTTTTGATGAATGCATTGATCTTTGCGGCTAAAAAACCTGTATAAAAAGCATCAAACTGTTTCAGTTCTTTTTCTTTGTAATGAATTGCTTCTCGCAATTGTTCTTCTAAAGTTTCCTCATACGGAATCGTTTCTGCGACTAGCATTTTAAATGTCCAACGCGTATTTTTTTCGAACTCTATGTAGGCAAGATCAATTCCGTCAAGAGAAGTTCCTGACATGACGCCAATCACTTTATACTGACTCATATTGTAAATGTATTTAAAATTTGCCGTTTTAAATTCACTTTTAGGGACGATTCACAATTTTGACATGGATAAATTAAGAATTCTTAAAAATAAACGCTTATTATTGAAAATCTGCTATTTTAGAATTATCTTTGTGCGACTTTTTTAGAAAATTACTAATACAATATATAATTATGGATTTTAATCTTACAGAGGAACACATCATGATTCGCGATGCGGCGAGAGATTTTGCAAGAACGGAATTACTTCCTGGAGTTATTGAACGTGATAATAAACAAGAGTTTCCAAATGAGTTAGTTCGTAAAATGGGCGAATTAGGATTTATGGGAATTATGGTAGATCCGAAATATGGAGGAAGCGGAATGGACACGATTTCGTATGTGTTGATCATGGAAGAATTGTCAAAAATTGATGCTTCTGCCTCCGTTATTGTATCTGTAAATAATTCATTAGTATGCTACGGATTGGAAGCGTATGGAACAGAAGCACAAAAACAAAAGTATTTAACAAAGTTAGCTACTG
>CAZHSA010000163.1:0-8251 GCA_964535135.1 uncultured Kordia sp. | reverse complement strand
TATTATTGTATTTAGGCATGCACATGACCTTCCCACTGATGCACAAGCAGCTGAATTAAAAAAGTATAATGATGAACATCCTGATGATCCACGAGGTGAAAGTTATTATTATATTCAAGAAGCAAAAACATATAACCTACCAGATCCAGCTCAAGGTTCCGTAAAACTTCCGTGGCAACGGTTGTCACCAGATGGTTTTAACGAAGCTAAAAATGTAGCTGCCGACTTACCAGGTTGGATTGCTAAATATTGGGCATCAGTAAGTTTGGTGATTACCAAAGATCCAAGATCAAAAGATCAGACACAAAATCCATTTCAAACTGTCATTCCTTCCGCAGAAGCTCTTAACGCTAGTAACAAAGTGGAAGTTCAATTAAAAGATGATCCAGATTTTAATAAAGCTAATCTTATTTCAGATGGGCATTCCGCTGTAATTTGTTGGGACAGGCAAGGACTCTGGCAAGATCCAGGTGATCCAGCTGGCACCTATATTTTACAGTCACTTGCTAAAGCGAATCCATTACCAGGAAATATTACACGTCCACAAAAAGCAGGAACATTTTATGTATTTACAAATCCTGTGGATGGTAAATACGACATAAGTCAATACAATTATTCTTCTGGCACTGGTTTTGTGAAAGTTGGGTAACAAAAATACATCAAACATATATAAAGAGTAAAAGCTATGAAATGATCGTTTTTACTCTTTTATTTTTGGAAAATTTTATTGTGCTAAATTAGTTTATTACGATAGCATCACTCAAAAAAACGCTTCCAAAAATCTGCATCCGTCCATCTAGTTTCCTGTCGATACAATAAATTCTTAGATTCCAGATACTGCTGAAAAATAGTTTCCATCGCTTTTCTATAAGCTGGAAACACCTCTACATCAGCTTCTAAAATCTTTTTCTCAATAGCTTCTGCCGCTCTTGCAGATGTATAGATCGCATTGGTAATCCCATGGGAAGACAATGGATCAAAACTCATTGCTGCGTCTCCAAGCGCGAGCCAATTATCACCCGAAATTTGGTTGGCGACTGAGGAGTTTGCATTTCCACCTTTTAATTTTATTTGCTCATTTTCTACTAAAAAATCTTTAAAATATACCGTTTCCGACAACACTGATTTCCACTGGGAAACATCTTTGAGTTTTGGCAAAATAGCATGTCCTTTGTGTGTGTAAATGGTGCAAATATTTTCCGTTTTGTTCAATGCAGAGACAATTCCCCAACCTTGCTCAAAGCTTTCCACATACACTTCATGCGTCAGTTTTGGGTGTTTTATCTTTGGTACATGACAACTCACAGCGACCAATTCATCATGCGTAGTACTTTCAACGTTTAGTTTTTGCAACACAGCACGATTTCTTCCTGTAGCATCAATCAAAATTTTTCCATGAATAATTTTAACACCTTCATTTTTTGCTAATACGACTGTATTTCCATGATCTTCATGAATGATGTCAAAACCTTTATCATACGAAATCATATCGTCTCGGATCAAATCTCGCATGCGCTCTAGCGTTTGATGCTTATTAATTTTCAACCCGTTTTTATACGGATTGTGATGATAAAAGTTGATATCAGTCACACGCGCACTTCCCCACATGGAATGATATCCATAGGTTTTCCGATAGGCATTTTCCTCAAAAACAGACAATACATTCAATTGTTGAAGCAACGGCATTGCGGATGGCGGCAAAGTTTCTCCCAATGCAAAAGGCGTCTTCTCCCCTTTTCTATGCAACAAGGCAAACGAAATTCCTTTACGTTGCAAAAGCACTGCCAGCGTTACGCCAGCAATGCCATTGCCTATAATAATTACTTCTTTGTTCATTTTAAAAAATGATAATGTAGGTTTAAAAGCATTTCTCGATACAAAATCTCTTTGAGATTTCACTCGAAATGACGTTTTGAGTATCTAACAAGTCTAAAAGTGCGAAAGCGCATCTATAGCTGGTATTAGATATTTGGTGTTGGGTATTAGTCAAGTCCTAAAAATCTATGAAAATTCAAACTGAAATTGCTAAATGCGAAGTCAATTATGAGATTCCTTTCCATACAGAAACAAGTCTAAAAGCGAAAGCGTTCTAAAAGTGCGAAAGCACGATCTAAGAGATTTCCCCCTACGAGGGAACAAGTCTAACAGCGAAGCGCATCTAAAAAACCTACTTCTTCATATCTTTTGCATCATACGCTACATACACCAAATTTGGAATGCCATCAATGTCTTCTTCCAATTTTCGTCCTGTAACGACACCAATATCTTTCCATTGATATACCATATTGATCAAACCGTTCATATAGCCGCCTTCTGCGTGATATCCGATAAATCCAGTATCTGCCGTGTGCAACCAAGCCAATCTGTTTGCGTAAATATTACGTTTTGTATTAGGCAAAATGTTCGGATCTTTTAGTTTCTCATAACTTGACGCAGGTAATACAAACACAGGTAAGTTTGCTGCCCACCAAGAAGGAACAGGATATTGCTCTTCTACATAGACTGCCTGACAACTTCCTGCATCCGATTGCCACGGAATTCCCATCCATTTGGTCATATCGCCTGGCGTTACTTTCCAAAACCAAGCCGTTTTACTATTTGGCGCCATGGAATTGCGAACGTCATCCGAAGTCATGGAAAAACCAAAATCATTATAAAATATCTCTGCTTGTTCTTCTTTAGAAGCCACATTGAGTCGTACTTCACGTAAACCATACGCGCCTATTCTATTTGCGCCTTCATCCACGATAAGTTGATAAGTTTCTGTATTTTCAGCATAGAGTTGCTTGTGTCGCATTGGCCATGTCAATTCCACTCCAGGATGAAATCCTCCACCATATAAAGTTTCTAAAACAGCTCTTGTCATTAACAAAGGCTTGCGTTTTTCATCTTCTGCAGATTTTAAAAATTGCTTGCGGTAAAATGCGCCCATTTCGTCCATATCTTTGAAATCGAAACTTGGTGGCGAATAAAAATTACCATCGCGCCATTGTCTGAGTTGCTCATAAATCATTGGCGGAATGGCAAACCATTGTGCAGGACTTCCTGGATAATCAATCGCGTCACCTGGATAGTATGGAAGTTTTAATGCTGAAGTTCCGCTTCCGCGATTTACCAAATCTGTACTATTTTTACTTGGGATGATTGGTTCGTTAGACATGTTGTACGCAGGATTACGGAACATGTTAAAAATCTTTTCACGTACGGCATCAGCTTCTGCTTTTGGTTCTTTTTTGTAGATATATTTGAACTGATCTTTCGCAATCAATTCATCAATAGTTTCTTTGAACGATGGCGCTAAAAAGTCACCCAAATTTACCCATTGCATTCTGTAGAGGCGATACATCATCGGGAAAACGGTTGCCAATTCGGGAATGTGAGATTCGTTTGCAGCTCCTGTGATCAAATCGTACATTGTAGACAATGGTTGAATTTGCGGTGCATAATCTGGCGGAGCCGACGCTACCCAAGCTGCAGATTTTGCATCATCGAGTTTGTATTCTTCTCCAGAATCTTTTCTGCGAATGCTTGCCGTGATACGTCCATCACAAATATCATCATACCAATTGGAATTATCGGCAAAGTCTGTGTTTAAGTCTGAAGGATTCAATGCTGCTGAAATTCCGTCAGCTCCGTAGAAAATCATTGTGCCATCATCATCGTATTCTACCGTTCCTAAATTTACTTCTTTGGAATCAACATTCATGCGTTTTGCCAACATGCTAAATCCTTTTTTTGACATTTTGGAAGAAGGAAACTCGCCTTTAATTTCTTTTCGTTTCTGGTTTTCATCAACACTTACCATTCCTGGATGATTTACTAAGTCTTTTCGAAAATCATAGCCATCTTCCACACGCAATCCTTGATTTAATACATTTGGATTTCTGTACGAAGCGCTAATACCTGGTGCCAATTTATCTTTTGCAAAATTTGGTGATAAGTTTTGGTGATCTTCTAGCATCACTGATAAATCTAAACTGTTATTGAAATCGTACCAAAATGGTTTCTTATTTGCCACTTCTACCGACCATTCAATATCGTATTCACGTGCATCAATTTGTCGCACCGGATTTCCGTGATCGTCACATTCATAAATATAAAAACGCTGTGCTTGTTTCTTTAGACGTCCATCATCAGTTAAATAATTTTCATCTGTACTGTACATATTTTTCCAAGGAACTTCTGGGCTAAAAATCACTTGATTTTTTGTTGCAGGACCATTTCCAAGTCGCGCGATTCCGATAGAAGGATAAATTCTAAATTTTGGGTTTTCGTGTGCCATCTGACTAATTTTTAAGGTTGCCTAAAGATACTGTTGGTAGGTTTTATATACTAGCGTGTTTTTACGTGATTTATATCTGTTCAGAAAACACCTATTGTTGTGAATACTATTAATTTTAAGAAAAAAACCGAACACACACTAATAATAGAAAGAATGACGTTTACTTAACTAAGACCAACCAACAATGCTGAATTTCTTTGACCAAAAAACTCGATTTTTCATCTTTTTGTGTGTGCTTTTCACGGCTTTTTCATCTTGTGAAAAAAGTAAAAGTGACGAATGGAAACTATTAGATTCTTTCTTAGATCAAAATTACACCTTCCATACTAAACAACTCAATACTGAGAGAGCCACACTTTTTGAAAAAGCAAAAATATTTTCTGAAATAAAAACTGAAGAACCTAGTATTCTAAATACTCGATACGAAAAACTCATCAAAAAAATAGATCGTTATATCCTTTCGGAAACATCCGATATTGATGTTATTGATCAAGAGTATAAAGAACTTTTAATTGATATGAAATACGCTATTACTACAATTTCTAAAGGAAAGCTTGATACATATCTGTTGAAAACAAACAGGCTGACTTTCAATAAAAGGTGTCATTTAAAAACGATGAAAAATGATCTTACGCTCGCTATGAAATATGTGTATGAAAGCTTTACGGGAAACTTCTTGTATACTAGTACTGGTTCTCACTATTTACGTATCAATACTGCTGTTGAACAAGACAAACGGCAAACAAAACTAATACTAGCTACAAACCATTTTTTAGAATATACGCCTCAGGAAGATCTTGTAATAGAGAAAATTACACATCAAGGTTTTGAAAAAAAGATAGCATATACAATTGTTCCTAATCATGCTTTTATAGATATACAATTAGATTCTTTGGCCGTTGGAAATTATGAATTTGAAGGAAGTCTTCAATATTTTGATAGAAATGGAACCATAACCATTCCTTTTCGTAAAGAGTTTGATGTAGAACCAATTAAAGATAGAAACTAATGCGAACAATATACAAACCTCTATTTACAGTTTTTCTCGTACTCTTAGCATTTTCTTCTTGTCAAAAAGATCTTTCAAAAGATGTAGCAGCATTGAATTCATTTTTATCTGAAAATTTTCAAAAAAACACGAAAATATTAGCGCAGTATCAAGAAGAATATCAAATCAGAGCTGAAGAAAAAATAGATTTCCGCAATGCACAACTTGAAACTTTGTATAAAAAGTACACAGCACTTAGTGCCAAGATAAAGAAGCAGATTACGTCACAAAATACTAAAGTTAAAGCGATACAAAACGTGTATGACGAATTGCTTCAAGAAATGGAAACAATTGTTCAAAAGAATGCCGATTATACAATTGATCAAATATTAACAACAAATACTACTGCGCAACTTGATACAGCATGCTATTTGCAAATCATGCAAAATAATCTTCTCATTGCAATGACCTATGCTTTTGAATATACAAACAAACCTCCGAGTACTAAGCAACATGACATCGCTGCTGTAAAACAGGTAGCTATAACGGTTCAACAACGTCTAAATCGTGTTCGGTTTACATTTTCATCTCCAGTGTTACAAAGAGTGAAAAATGATATGTATGTTTTTGTTAATCAAATGCTGCTGAACGGTTCTAAAATAACTAAAAACGCTACAATTCATAAAAATGAAGCATCTGCCAATATTATATTAGATTCTTTAGAAAACGGCAACTATTCTATTCAAGGAAATTTAGTCCTTCACGAAAAAGAGAAAACATTTAAAATTCCGTTTCAACAAAAATTTGAAGTCCGTTAAAAACCTAATTTTTATTAGTTAAACTAACATTTTTCCTATGCTATTTCTTAATATTTTATTAATTATTTGCTTATAATTGATATATCAACTATTATTGTATCAAATAACTGAATATGAATCTAAAATCTCCTACAGAAACTATTTTTTATACCATTGAATCAACCATTAAGGAATACAGAAAGGCTTCACAGAAAAATTTATCTCATGAAGTCAGCGATATGACCATTGATCAAGGAATGATTTTAGCATTTTTAGATAGATATCCTGAAAAAACACAGAAAGAGATTGCCGCTATGGCTTTTAAAGATTCTGCTTCCATGACACGCATGCTAGATTTGATGGAAAAGAAAAAGTATTTGAAAAGATCCATCAATACAGAAAATAGAAGGCGTTATAAGATTGAAATTACCACAAAAGGAAAGCAGGTTTTAAAGACTTTGGCACCAATCATCGCCAGCAATCGTGAAAATGCCTTGCATGGAATCTCTGCCGAAGAAATACAACAATTAGAAACTATTCTCTTGAAAATTAAATCAAATTGCAATTAAAATAAGCGTCATTCATCCATCATCAAAAACAAAAACATGAAAAAAATCACTGTACACAAAATCATTATCTGCTGTTTGCTCTTTTGGTCAACAAGCAGCTTGAAAGCTCAGAACAAACAAGTCAATTTAACGCAAACACAGATCAGTACTGTTATTGATTCGGTTGTTCGCATTTTAGATGTAAACTATATTTTTCCAGAAGTTGCCACAAAAATGAACGCCAAAATTCAAGGCAAGCTGAAAAAAGGATCGTATAAAAAAATCAAAGATCCACAACTATTGGCTTCTACCCTGACCGAAGATTTACAGGCAATTAGTCATGACAAACATTTAAGAGTCATGTACAATCCGGAGCAAATTGCTGCACAAGAACGCGTGATCACTACAGAAGATAGTTTGGCGTATGTTGCAGATTATGTAAATCAAATGAAGTATCAAAACTTTGGCTTTAAAGAAGTCAAAATTCTCGATGGAAATATTGGGTATTTAGATTTACGCGGTTTTATGGATACGGAATACGCAAGTGAAACTGCCGTTGCCGCAATGAATTTTCTCAGCAGTGCCGAAGTTATTATTATTGACTTACGTCAGAATGGTGGCGGTTCACCGAGCATGATTCAGTTAATTACCAGCTATTTATTTCCTGCTCGACGCATTCATTTGAATAATTTTTACAACCGATCCGCAGACGTTAGCACACAAACATGGACGTTGCCGCATGTGCCAGGGAAACGAAATCCTGATGCAAAAGTATTTGTATTAACAAGTAAAAGTACATTTTCGGCGGCGGAAGAATTCTCGTATAATTTAAAACATTTAGAACGTGCCACACTCATTGGAGAAACGACTGGCGGCGGCGCACATTCTGGAGGAACCATCAATGCGGCAGAAGGTTTTATGGTATGGACACCAACAGGAAGAGCCATCAATCCGATAACGAATACCAATTGGGAAGGCACTGGCGTGAAACCTCACGTAGAAATAGAAGCCGATAAAGCGTTAGAAGTTGCTGAAATGAAAGCTTTGGAATATTTAGCAGCGAAAGCTACGGATGAAGGATTAAAGTTTCGATACAATTGGGCGTTGACTAATAAAAAAGCGCTATCGAATCCGATGACTGTAGAGCCATCTGTATTAAAATCGTATGTGGGTACGTATGAAGTTCGAAACATTACCATGGAAAACGGACAACTCATCTACCAACGTGAAAATCGTGGAAAACACACATTAGTACCTGTAAGCGAAAACGAATTCATGGTAGGAAACATTTCTTTTTTTAGAATCCGATTTGTAAAAGAAAACAACAAAGTCATAGCGCTTGAAGGCTTGTATGACGATGGACGCACTGATAAAAACTTAAAAACCGACTAAACCCTAATCAACCTAAAATTGAAAAGAGAATCTTGTTGTGAGGTTCTCTTTTTTTGGTTTAAGTACTGGGTATTGGGTCTTAGATTTTTGATGATTGCGGAAAACCGTAATTATAGGTGTAATGTTTGTTTTAGTTTTACGAAAACAACGAGAATTTATATAAAATTAATTACTGTCATTTTTCAATTTAGTTTGAAAACTGGAATTCCATATATGAGTGCGTTGTGTATAATTTTAAGAACAA
>CAZHSA010000162.1:0-8291 GCA_964535135.1 uncultured Kordia sp. | reverse complement strand
ATCCTGGTCACAGCCAAGATGTACGAGAATACAAAACGCGAAAAGGGAAAGAAATTGCCATTAAGAAAACAAAAGACCGATTGAAGAAACTTTGTTCAGACGGTTATGAAATCACACGAAAAGAATTGTACAAAGGCGGCACTTGGAAAATGCACTTTACGACAAGTTGCGGTCATAAAGGCGAAGTTCATTTTAGATATGATGGAAATTATAAAGAAACCATCTATCACAATTAAAATATAAAATTTTAAAAAAAGCACACCGAACATTGCGCTAAGTCGGAATGTGGTGTGCTTTTTTTGTGTAAAAATTACGCTTCCAATTGCGGTGCATTACTATCGGGTTTTTCTCCTGTGGCAATTTCAATAACATCTCCTGCAAGCGTTGTAATCAATCCGCCAGCGCGCACTAAAACTACAATTGCATAAAATGGATGTTTGTTGATAGGTGCATATCCTAAACCAGCAGGTAAATAATGAATTACTAACCCAATAAAAGACATTTTTAATAATTGTTTTGGTCTAAAGCCCATAGCAACAATCATAACTGCTGCGCCAAGTGTACAAAGACCAGGTTTTAAAAATTTAATTGCAAATTTGGCTACTTTTCCAGGACTTGCCGTGTCCAGTGCCAACATTCCCAATAGCATGGATATTAACAAAAGATCGAGTACTAGTATGGGAACTAGAATCCATTTTAAAGCAGCTGGAATTTCTACTTCTCTTGTGTATAAAAGACCAATAGTCCAAAGTGTGCCAATAAGTCCAAGTACCGAGACTACTTTGCTAATTGTTCCAACAAAGCCTAAATCTGTTTCAGAAGCATCAGCAACTTCTTCTGCGGGATAAAACAACAGTTCTAAACCTGAAATGGCAATTCCGCTTATGGCAAATATCTTATCTACATCATCAACGATAGTTTCATCTGAGTTATGTATATCTTGTGTCATGATTGTTTACGTTAAGTTAAGTTTAAAAATAGTACTACCGCGTTTCACAAATTCTTCTTCTGTTTTACCGTCGCCAAAAGGTGCTTTTCCTTCACCAATTTTGAATAGAATCGTTGCCGGAATCGCCACAAATAAGCACATGACATCTAAAAAAGTTAATTCGTCACTTTTTGTGATTGATTTGTATAACGGTGTAATGATCGGAATTTCCCATGGCTTGTTGAGTCCAACCTGTGCTAGACTGATTAAGGTATCAAGCGAAACAAAAATTAAATCCATTAGTTGTTTGACTAAAAATAAGCTCAACCCTGCGAGTTTTTGAAGCAATAATTTTAGAAAGTCTAAAAAAGTCAATTCGCCTTGAATCATCTTTTTAAAACCATCAAAAATAATATCCATTTGCAGTTTGAAACCTTCTCCTGATTTTACCAAAATAGCTTTCAGTTGACTCGCAAACGATTTAAAAACTTCAGTAAAATCAGTTGGAATTTGAGATTGAACTGATGTTCCAGCACTATCGTGTAAATACTCCTTTTTAGAATTCAGCCAATTCGATCGTGGATCGGCTGTGTTTTTCTTTGAAGGTTCTGAAGGATCTACTTTGCCCAATGCATCAGGGATATCTACCAATTCGGGAGAAAACTTTTCAATTTGTTTATCTAGCGTATCATCTACAAACTTGCGAATGTTTTTTATTTCATCTTTAAGAGAAATGATTGCGGAGTTGGTAAAATTTTTAAACGCATTTTTAGTAGCTACAATCGCATCCCAATCAAACAGAAACGCCAAAAAATCAAACAAATCTTTAAAAAACACTTTAATCGCATCAAATATTTTCTGGATAAACGCGCCTATTTCTCGAATGGTTGTCGCAATCCAATTAAAAACTTGTTCTCCAATTTTAATGACAAATTTTACACCTTCACTGACTTTTTCGATGATGAATTCAGCCGCGTGTTTAGCGCCATCCCAAATGGAATGTAAAAAATCGCCCAAAGTGATTCCATGATGTTGTGGAATACTTGTGGCTACATTGCGACGCATTTGCACATTTGGAGCCGCAAGCGAACCAACCGTAAATGACGAACGTTTTAATTTTGTATCACCATTTTCCATGGTTTGGGCAGCAGCCAACATGTCTTGAATTCCTGCAGCAGCGCTGTTTAAAGTATCTATATTTGTTCCTTCAGCAACTAATAAGTCACCGTTTTGTTTTCGCGCTCCAGCCAATGCTTCTCCAGAAGTTACTTTGGTGCCTAAATCTTCCAATACTTGATGTGCCAAATTGATCGCGATCGTTTTTTTGAGAAAATCAGCATTGAGCAAAATGCGGCATGAAGCAATGTCTTTTACGGGACAAATCACGGTGAATTCTGCCGAAACATTTAACGGAATAGATACTTCATGATTCGGTCCAATATGATAACTTTCATTATTTACATAGACAAACAAATTGCTTTCTGCGCTCAATTGTACCTGCAAACCTTGAAACGTTTTCATGGCGTTACTGTTAAATCGAATGTGTGCTGAATACGATGCCACTTCTTTTAAACTATCAATTCCTTTAATCGTTAAGGTTTTCTTATTCCATAAAGTGGTGGTCGCATCTTGCCATAAACTAGTGAGTTCACTTCCGTGAGAGGTGTTTATGGAAAATAATTGGTTGCGAATGCCATTGCCTTTTACACAACAAAATTGTTCGGCGTCATCTGCCATTACGATCGGTTGTGTCCATGTATTAGCAACAAATTCGTGTGATTCTTGATCGAAAAAATGATTGGTTTGATAGTGCAAGCCTTTTTCATTGAGCGACCAAACACTATGATACTCTTCGTTACGCGCGGCGCGAATTCGCGTGATGGCTTCAAACGTACCTGGCAATTTAATAACATCGACTTCTTCATCTTCAATACCAGAAACAAATTGATGAATGTTTTTTCCGGCAGCGTACACAATATCATTTGTATCGTCTGATTCTACCAAGGCAAAACAGTTGACAGTGTCGTCACTTTCAAAACGCGCTTTGGAGGTTTTTCCGTAACGTTCATCTGGAAACGACTGAAATACAAACGACCGCTCTTTGCCAATATCATACAACATAAAAACACCATCGTTGTATTGAAAATTCCCCAATTCGAACTGGATAATTTTCATACCATTTTCAATCAGTGTAAACGGTTTTGGTGTTAAATCGTCCAAATTGGCAACATAATAATTGGCGTCTTTTTGTGCCTGCGTTGTAGCAAAAACTACTTTTTCTGTTCCAATGGAGACTTTATTGATTACTTCCGACGCATCGGCGGCTTCCATTGAAGACCACGACAGACTTTTGTCGAGCGTTTCAAATTGCGTGTCATCAAGCGGAATTTCATCAGAAACCCACACTTTATTATCTTCTACCTTGGCAAGTTGAAAATACGCTTCATCTGTATTATATTCAAGTTCAAAAGATGTTACTTTTCCTTCTGATAATAACAATTGTGTCCATCCAGAAGCGGAACCTTCTGAACGTAAAATACCTTGTAACTTTCCTGCTGTTGTTAAACAAAAAATAAAAGGTTGTTCGGGCGCGACCATCAACGAGCGAATCGTGGTTCCAGCTTCAATAGCAGATTCTGGAAAATAGTTTTGCATTAATTCGCTTTGAAAGTCAACAGTTACATTGTCGTTTTTCGTGATTTGAAATTTTGGATCTACTTTCATAAGGCTATTATTTTTCAATTACAGGTGCATACGCAATATCATACGCCACAATATCTTGCGCGTCTTCAAAGCGTAAATTTTTAAAAGTATATATATTTCCTAGCGGAAGAATGACTTTATTGGTTTGATTCAATACGTCTATATCATTCAGTTTGTCAATCAACTTTGTAGAATCTGCGGAGCCTGCCTTGCCCAAATCCACCGCAATTTGATTTACAATCGCATCTATAATGGCAAAAACCCAGGTAATCACTAACGAGATTACTTTTAAAATGATGGTTAACACATCTCCACTAAAAAAGTTAGGATCTGCATCATACGCTACTAGCGGCTTGGTAAAATTGTGATCTAAATCGAAACGTCCTTTTTTTCCAACGCTGATGTTGAAATCTAAATAGCCAGCAGCGCCTGTATCTTTTACACTGTCTTTTGTGTATTTGCCATTTGTAGAGAGTGAAATGTATTTTACTTCGTGCTCTCCAAAAAGCTTCATAATTACGTGTACTTCTACTTTAATTTCAATTCGGTAGCGCACTGTAATACCGCCATTTTCTTTATTTTCGGTAGATTCGCGGGTTATGGTATACGTAGTTTCAATTTTGTCATCAATATGTTTGTCACTTTTTGTGAGCACCATCACATTGTTTTCAAAACCGTGACTGAGCTTGACGCCATCAAGATTTTCAAAAATGGATTGTACATACGAATCCAACGATTTTATATAGGTTTTAAAATGCTTATTTTGAATGGAAAATACGCCATCAGTAGTGCTGCTCGTATCTATTCCCAATTCAATCAGGCTTTTAGGGAGAATTCCCGCTCTGGCATTTGTGGGCGGTTTGGTATCATTCAACATCATTAAAAAATTCAACG
Organism: uncultured Kordia sp.; assembly: GCA_964535135.1. GTDB lineage: Bacteria > Bacteroidota > Bacteroidia > Flavobacteriales > Flavobacteriaceae > Kordia. Next base: position 3,766 of record CAZHSA010000162.1, on the reverse strand, counting down.
CACTAAACACACCTGGTTTTTGGTTTTTATTGCTGTACGAAGTAGAAAACGCTAACGAACTTGGTTGAAACATCGCTTTTTCCGTGGCTTTGATCTTTTTTCGCTGAATTCCATAACCCAATACATACGGATTGTCACTTTCAGAAAGTGTCATGTTAAAATAATTGGCAATCGCATTTTGGAATGCTACGCTGCTTCCTTCAGGTAAAGTGCTTTTCGTCTTATCAAAATTGGAAATGTCGGTATTTTCAAAATTTAAGAACAGACTTTGAATCGTAAAATCGTCATCTGATAAACCGCTTTCGCGAATGATAGTTTTTGCACTTTCGCCCGCGTCTAAAATCATGTTCTCTTTAGAAACTTTCAATTGTCCGATCGGCACTTTAAAAGCGTATACGGCATTCTTTAAGTTAAAACTAGAAACGGCTTTGGTTTCTTCTTCGCGATAATATAATTTACCACTTTTAAATCCGAGTTCTAGGATCACCTCTTTCGTGTTGTCTTTCATAAAAGTGACGGTTGGTGCAATTAAAACCGCTTCCCAACCAAAAGAGAAGTTTAAATTTTCTGCTTTTACGCGATTCATCAAGTTCCCAATTTCGGACCAACTATTGGCTTTTCGCGCTTTTTCAATATCTTTTTGAATGGCGATCCAATCTTTTATTTTTTGTTTGAATCCTGTCTCCTTGTCTGTGATGTGGAAATTTTTGTCATCAGCAGTTTTTCCGCCCAAAACGCCCCATTTTTTATGAATGATGTTTCGTTTGTGCAATTGTGAAAACTGATAATTAATAGTGTTTTGCGATAGCGCAAGCACCATGTCGTAACCGGCAAGTGTTTCGTTTCCTTTCATGTTGGCTATTAAAAATGATTAATACTATGTACTTAAAACAATACTTTGGTAGGAGGAAAGTATGCTGTTTTAAAATCTTGTTATGCAAGTTAGTTTATGCAACAAAAATGGAATAACGTAGTACTACGTGATTTTTAAATGGCGTAGAAGTAGGAGTTTAATTCATAAACAGGTTTATTTTTTCCCAAAGCACATTATCAAAGTCGGAAAGTGCAAAATTTTCATCATCAGCAGCATTTCCCATTCGGATGACCACCAAATCTTTACTTGGAACTATATATATTTTTTGATCGTTCTTGCCCAAGGCACAAAACATATCTTGCGGTGCATTTGGAACCAATTCGCCAGAAAATTCGAGTTGTATTTGTGGCAAACGATACGAAGATTTTCCGTTTAACCACCATAAATAACCATACGCTTGGTTGAGGTTTTGTGAAGTTTCAGTCGCTTCCGCGAGAAAGTTTACAGGGATAATTTGTGTATCATTCCAGCGTCCGTTTGCAGCAATTAACAATCCAAAACGCGCCATGCTTCTTGTCGTACTCCAATAAACATTGGCGTTTCCTGTTTCAATCCACGCGCCTGTCATGCCAATGCGGTTTTTCAGTTTTGTAGTAAAATAATTATCCCATGTTTGGTTGCTTGCGGAAGCAATGACATCTTGCAGTTTTACAAAAACACCATGATACGCCCAACGTGTTCCCGCATCAGCGAGATACTGCAAGTCACTCGGCGCAATACCATCGCCCAAGCTATCATCTAAACCAGAATCCATGGAGAGTAAGTTTTTACAGATAATCAAGTCTTCTTTTTCTTGTGAAGCACTTGTCCAACCGTTACCAATATAATCAGATACTTTATCGTTGAGGTTTATAAGGTTTTCTTCTTGTGCAATTCCTGCGATTGCCGTTGTGAGCGTTTTTCCTGCACTTGCCCAATACCAAGGAGAAGTTTCCGTGTGATTGTCAAAATAATTTTCAACTACAATTTTTCCTTTGTGAAGAATCATAAAACTTTTGGTGTTTTTTTCTTCGAGATAGCTTACAAGTTGTGCTAATTGATCGGCATTCCAGTTCAAATCAGCGATACTAGTTGTTTCCCAAGTAGCTGAGTTGATCGGTGGAAAATATATAGAAGTCTCTGCCGGCGTTTCTGAAGGAACTTCTACAGGTGTTTCTTCTGATGGAATTTCGTCAACATCTTCCGAGGAACAATTCACCAAAAACAGTAAAAAAAGAAGAGATAATAGAGAAAACAGTCGGTTCATCTTTTATGATTTTGATTTTAGACTGTTAAATATACCAAAGGTTTAAATTAGATTGTATCTTTGCGGACTGAATTTTTGTATATGAGAACGAAGACTTTAAAGAAAAATAAGATCAATGTCGTAACGCTTGGATGCTCTAAGAATGTGTATGATTCTGAAGTGTTGATGGGACAGTTGAAAGCGAACGGTAAAGAGGTGGCACATGAAGAAGAAGGTAATATTGTGGTGATCAACACCTGTGGATTCATCAATAATGCCAAAGAACAAAGCGTGAATACGATTTTAGATTTTGTTCAGAAGAAGGAAGATGGAGTCGTAGATAAAGTTTTTGTAACAGGTTGTTTGAGTGAACGCTATAAGCCAGATTTAGAAGCGGAAATTCCAGATGTAGACCAATATTTTGGAACGTCGGATTTACCACGATTGTTAAAAGCGCTAGGAGCGGATTACAAACATGAATTGATTGGAGAACGCATCACCACAACGCCAAAAAACTATGCTTATTTAAAAATTGCGGAAGGTTGCGATCGTCCGTGTTCGTTCTGTGCAATTCCTTTGATGCGTGGAAAACACAAGTCGAAACCGATGGAAGAATTGGTGACGGAGACTGAAAAATTAGCCGCAAAAGGTGTGAAAGAACTTATTTTAATCGCACAAGATTTAACCTATTACGGACTCGATTTATACAAAAAGAGAAACTTAGCCGAATTGCTTCGTGCCTTGGTAAAAGTGGAAGGAATTGAATGGATTCGTTTGCATTACGCGTTTCCAGCAGGTTTTCCAATGGATGTGTTGGATGTAATGAACGAAGAGCCAAAAATTTGCAACTATTTAGACATTCCATTGCAACACATTGCAGATGATATGCTAAAGTCAATGCGTCGCGGAACCAATCAGGCAAAAACGACAAAATTGTTGAAAGAATTTAGAGCTGCAGTTCCAGAAATGACGATCAGAACCACGTTAATCGTTGGATATCCTGGAGAAACAGAAGCACATTTTCAAACACTTAAAAATTGGGTAGAGGAAATGCGTTTTGAACGTTTGGGATGTTTTACCTATTCGCATGAAGAAAATACACATGCATACAATTTAGAAGATGATGTGCCAGAAGATGTAAAGCAAGATCGTGCCAATCAAATTATGGAAATTCAATCGCAAATCTCTTGGGAATTGAATCAACAAAAAATTGGACACACCTTCAAATGTATCATTGACCGAAAAGAAGGCAACTATTTCGTCGGGCGTACCGAGTTTGATTCTCCAGATGTGGACAATGAAGTGTTAATTGATGCTACAAAATTCTACGTAAAGCAAGGTGAATTTGTCAACATTAAAATCACGGATGCTGCTGACTTCGATTTGTATGGTGAGCCTGTTTAGTTGGTTGTGAGATTTTAGCATTGAGAGATTGTATCAAACTTCATTATGAGGAATTTGTGATCAAGTGATGTGTTCTTTTTTTGCTAAATGCTAAATGTGTTGAATTGCTTCGCCTTTAAGAACCTTTCTTTATCAAACATAAACCGTCATATCGAGTGAATTTCTGCTAAGAAATTTGTATCGAGATATGCTTAGAAATGCTAAATGTTGAATTATAAATTTTAAATGTAAAAGTATTTGAAACGTCATTACGAGGAGTTTGC
>CAZHSA010000161.1:556-8319 GCA_964535135.1 uncultured Kordia sp. | reverse complement strand
TCTAAAAGTAAGAAAAAGTTTCCTCACACTACTTTATTAAACCAAAAAAACCACCCAAACCGCTTTCCATAAAAAACAATTCAGGTGGTTTTATGAATTTAAAGAACGTGCGAGTTATACGATAGGCAGATGACCGCGTCGCTGCGCTCCTCGTAATGACGTTTCTAAGCTGGCAGATGACCGCGTCGGCACGCTTCTCGTAATGATATAGCATCGTTACACATTCTCAGAATCTGCAACCACACCATCAGCAACATCCGTTTCTTCAAAAGGTGCATCTGTACTGCCCGAATTGAGGCGTAAACTCACCGTTTGATTGTACTGCTTTGCCAATACGCCAAATTCGTTGACCAACTCTTGGTGTACAGCATTACTTCCTAACGTAGCATGCGCTTCTACATGTGCCGTTAATTCGCGATAGGCATTTGTACTAACTTCGCGTACGGACGTAAAGCTCGTAGCAGGATTGGCAGCCGATTCCGAAACACGTGCCAAGTACCGATCGTTAAAAGCTTGGTTTGCCGTTTTAAGCTCAGCAACCCAATTGGTGAGTCCTGCTGTGGAAATGGCGTTGATCAAATCGGTTTCGGTTTCCCAATCGGAAAGCATGCTGTCAATGACTGCCGTTTCTGCCTGATAATTCATTCGTGGAATGTTGGTACCGTAGTTATTCAAATTGAATAATAAACTACGCGCCGCCGACTGCATCCCATTGTCGTAATGATAGTTGTAGGCTTCTAAGTTTGCCTTAATTCCCATAAAGGCTTTGTCGCGCCTTGCGTCCAAATCAATTAGTTCTTGGGTAATGCCACTACTTTTTTCCTGCTGAAACAAATCGTCCATTTGATTCGTGAGTGTTGCTAACGCATCGCGTTGCGTAGTGAGTTGTAAAGTATCAACTTCTTGTGCGTTGACTAATTCTAATACATCTTTCATGTATTGTAAAAATTCGCTATTTCTAAAGCGATCTAATGTTGGTTTTTCCATAATAACCGAGTTTTATAGGATTCATAATTATTTTGTCAATTTTCAATGTTTTATTGCATTATTCGCAAAAAAAACCATCCCGAAACGTTCTCGCAGCAATGCAACAAGCTTTCGGGATATCCCGAAACGTTCTCGCAAACCTGCAACAGGCTTTTGGGAAGTCCCGAAACGTTCTCGCAGATGTGCAGCAAGCTTTCGGGAGCAACCAAAACGTCCTCGCAGACGCGCAACAAGCTTTCGGGAACAACCAAAATGACCTCGCAAGCGTGCAACATGCATTCGTTTGCTTTGTAAAGCATGAGACATTATTGTTTGATAAGATGAATCTCATAATTTTTTTGAAAACAATTATTATGAACCGTGATAAAACGTGGTAAATTCAGGGAAAACATCCGTACCCTTTTCTATATTTTCTTACGAAAACAGACGGAAAGTAAGGTGTCATTGAATACACTTGAAAGATGCATTTTACAAAGACAAAATGATTACTATTACTACGGCGTTTCCATACTTTTTTTGGCAGGACACAGCGTATCTTTGTGAAAACCAAAAAAATTATATCATGAAAAAAAGAAATGTAGTAGCGTTAGGATTGAACAAAAAACAAGTGTCTAATTTGAACACACAAAGTCTAAAAGGAGGAACGAGTCAGCCACAAGCCACTGTAGTAATGTGTAATTCTGTACCTGTAGCACAAGGTGGAATAGGCTGTCATTTAAAATAAGATACGTTACATACACAGCATGTTGAGGCTGTCTTAAACGTTGCAAAACACGTCATTCTGGACTTGATCCAGAATCTCATAAAGCTGATTTTTCAACTGTTACAAGCAACCGAATCAAGCCTGTCTTGAGCGACAGTTGAAAGGTTCGGTTTGACGAAATTGGAACTTTTAAGACAGCCTCTTTTTTATATATACACAAGTGTGTTTAGTAGGCAAACAGACTTTTAAAGTATACTAAATGCATAGGTAATATCTACATTTTCATAGGTACAGGTTTCCCCTTGGTACGGTGAACATTCTTCCTCTTCTTCGTCAATGAAATAACGATTGCTTCCCGCCGTAAGGGTTCTGCTTCTATTATAAGTATACGATCCTGAAGTATGATTGTATTCTTGTCTGCGTAGTTTGTAGTTGACTGTAACGTTTCTGTTTAGGTTGGCTGCTGTTGCATAGCTTCCATCCGTAAAAACATCTACAAATACCTCATCTAACACATAGATTTCTCCACTGTAATCGTAATCATCAATTATATTGACAACATCCATACGAAAGGCACGTGGAAATAAAGCTCTAAAAGCGGTTAAGTCACCATTGGTAAACGGAGTACCTCCGTTAGCAGCGCTCCACATGATAGAGCCTGTGTCAAAAGCAGAAGTTCCTGGAATGTTGACAGCACTGCGCTCACGATTGGCTTGCCAGTTGGTATGACGCAAACCTACACAATGTCCCAACTCATGAATGATGACATTTCTGCGAATGTCTGCACCAAAATCGTCCACACGATCTACATTTAAAGTAACGAGGTTAAACGGACGTCCGTTCGATGGAAAACCTGCACGGCCAAGTACATTGGTAGGCTCTACTCCAAAGTCGCTACGAACGGTAATTTGTGCTTGGTTGGCATTGAATACGCGTACAAAGAATAATGCACAGTTGTTGATGCCGTTCAATTCATTGATGGCATTGACAGCTTGTGTTTGCAAATCAGTTCCGATAGAGTTGTCTAAAAAGACATTGATCCGCATTCTATTCAGCGATACCAGTTTGCCAGTATTGTATGCTTGTTTTGGTTCGCCTATATCCTCCGCATTATAATCTTCAATGTTTTTGCTGTAAAATAAATCGGGTGGCGCAAGGAAGTATTCTTCTGTTTCGTAGATGGTTCCTTTTTCGTATCCTCTACTGTATAATAATTGTACAACAGGATGATCGTCTGACGCAAGCCATTTGACATCTGTGCGTTCCACTTCGGCTGCGGATTCTTCTAAGCTTTGTTCAGTTTCGTTCTGACAACTGAAAAAGAAGCTACATCCTATCAATAGGAATAGCCATTTGTAGGTACTAATTTGTTTCATGGTAGTTTAAATTTTTGGTTATTGAATGTATTTTTTATGACAATACAAAGGTAAAGCACACCACAAACTAAGAGTTACGGAAATACCATAGATAAGGTATGAAAAAGCAAGCGTTTTACTCGTCTTAAATTATGTATGAATGTAGGGTATTGTTAACCATAAGGTCATAGTAACATAATGTACATTATCATGTCTACTATTTTAGGAATACTTAAAAATATGGTTTCTTTTTAGATGGTAATAATGTTACCAAACTAACATTTGTTCGTTATTCTGTGATTCTTACAAAGAATTTCTTAAAAAATGTAGTTTATCTTCCTTTCTTTGCAGTTAATCCCGTGTTTTTTAGCAATTTTCTCAAAAAAAAATTGTTTATTTGTAGGAGTTATGAATAAAAAGTAGAATCATTTAGATTCTACATGTATATAAAATCTTTGATACACAGAACAATCTTCCCCTAAGCCACGATTCTGTTGTACATTGATTTTAGTAAAAGAAAGTGATGTTTAGTAACAAATACGAAGTACCTGTATTTGAACACTAAATGAAACTTTGATAGCAATATAGTTTAAGCAGCTTGATCGTTTTTTTAACTGACTAGAAAGTTTCTTTGTAAAGAACTTAATAACATAGCTTACAATTATTTTGTTCGTTTTTATATATTTTAAATTGTGAAACTAACCTACACCATCATATTAGTTTTCTTTGCTAGCCATTTGTTAGCAACAACTCCAGCTACTGCTGATACTACAACAGCGTACACGGATGTATACACTACTACAATGGAGCCAAGTGGTGAAGCTATTATAGAACCTTCAAGAATTGCAGCTGATGACACTGGCATGATTGGAAACGGTTCTGAAGGCGAAGATGAAACTTTAGATTCTGTTTTAGGGTATTTTATCTTTATCTTTTTCTCCGTACTTGTCATTATCTTAATAGACAATCGAAATTTAGAGAAACGCTACAAAAAATTGGTAGCCGATTATAAAAACAAAGAATAAACAACATAAATCATAAAAACACAAAAAGTCGAATTGTACATTCGACTTTTTTTATACGTTCTATTTTCTATGTCTTATCCGATGCCTTTGATGATATCGTACTTTGTAATGATATGATGCTTGTGATTTCCTAAATCGACCAATACCGCTTGATTGTCCTTCGTAATCAACTTTGATATTTCATCAATCGCAGTGTTATGACTTACCGTTGGAAATGGTTTTTCCATGATGTCTGCAATATAGGTATCTGCAATGTCCTTGTTTTCTATAAATTTCGAAAAAAGTGTCGTTTCATCAACCGAACCTACAAAACCATTTTCTGCATCAACCACAGGAATTTGAGAGATTTTAAACTTACGCATACGCTCAATAGCATGCGACACCAATTCACCTGTTTTTACAGTCACTAACGGTTTGTCTGAATGATCTTTGATTAAATCGGCAGCAGTAGATACTTCTTCATCCAAAAAGCCGCGTTCGCGCATCCAATCGTCATTAAACATTTTTCCAACATATCTACTTCCATGATCGTGAAATAAAACCACCACCACATCGTCTTTGGTAAAGTGTTCTTTTAACTGTAGTAATCCTTTAATGGCTGCACCGGCAGAGTTTCCTAAAAACATACCTTCTTCTTTCGCCAAGCGTTGTGTATATACAGCCGCATCTTTGTCGGTTACTTTTGTAAAACCGTCAATCACGCCAAAGTTTACGTTTTTAGGCAAAATATCTTCTCCAATTCCTTCCGTAACATACGAGTAGATTTCGTTTTCGTCAAAAACACCTGTTTCATGATATTTCTTAAATACTGATCCGTAGGTATCAACGCCCCAAACTTTTACATTAGGATTTTTCATTTTTAGATAACTTCCAACACCTGAAATGGTACCTCCAGTTCCAACACCTACAATAAAGTGTGTTACCTTTCCATCTGTTTGATTCCATATTTCTGGGCCTGTACTCTCAAAGTGAGCTTTGCAGTTACTCGGATTGTCATATTGATTTACATACCAAGAGTTTGGTGTTTCTTCTGCCAAACGTTTTGATACAGAATAATATGAGCGTGGATCTTCTGGTTCTACAGCAGTAGGACATACAACTACTTCCGAACCCACGGCACGTAAAATGTCCATCTTTTCTTTTGATTGTTTGTCCGCCATCACACAAATAAGCTTATAGCCTTTTACAATGGCTGCCAATGCCAAGCCCATTCCTGTATTCCCCGAAGTTCCTTCTATAATGGTGCCACCAGGTTGCAATCGCCCATCTGCTTCTGCATCTTCAATCATCTTCAGCGCCATTCTATCTTTTACAGAATTCCCAGGGTTAAAAGTTTCATATTTCGCCAAAACCAAAGCGTCAATGCCTTCTACCAAGGCATTCATTTTAACTAATGGTGTATTTCCAATAGTCCCTAATATATTTTTTGCGTATTCCATTCTTCTTTATTGAATGGACAAAGATACAAAGTCTGTGCAGATTTTATACATTTAATTTTAAAAGTCTATTCATTTAATAGGCTTTTAACATTACTGAAACTTTATGGCTTTTACTGGTGATATTTTGGTAATGATATAGGAAGGTAATAATAACATTAACACACATAGGATTAATGTACCAATATTGAGTGCCAACACATGCCAAACTTCAATATGTATGGGAATGATAGACGTATGATATTGTTCTGGGTTCGGGAATTTTAAAAACCCAAATGTATGTTGTGCCCAAATAAACGAAATGCCAATACTATTTCCCCAAAGCAGTCCAACACCAATTAAATACGCCGCATTGTACAAGAAAATTTTACGAATGCTCCAATCGTTGCTTCCCAAAGATTTCAAAATACCAATCATAGGCGTTCTATCTAAAATAAGGACTAATAAAGCGGTAATCATGTTGATACCACCAACAATGATAATAATACCGATGATGAGAAAGATATTGACATCAAACAAAGAAATCCACTCAAAAATAAAAGGAAACTTACTCGTGACACTTTGCGTGTCTAACCCTGAAGGAATGGCATTATATACTTCCTTAGTTTTTACCTCAATATTGCTAAAGTCGTCAATAAAAACTTCAAAATTTCCCACTTCACCATTTCGCCATTTGTTCATGCGCTGAATGTGACGAATATCGACCAGCATAACGTTTTCGTCAAACTTTTGGAAACCCGAATCGTAAATACCGACAATTTCAAAGGTACGCTCATTGGGAATTTCGCTTGTATCTTCTTTTAAAAATAACGTTTTAAATGTGTCGCCTAACTTCAATTCTAAGCGTCTTGCCATATACGCAGACATGAGCACTTCTCTATTTTCGCGTTTTTCAGCAACATTTGGAAAGCGTCCTTCGGTCAAAAAATCTTCAAAAGCGGTCCAGTTATAGTCTTTGCCAACACCTTTTGCCAACACACCTTCAAACGTTTTTTCTGTACGAATAATTCCAGCTTTTGTCGCCACAGCTTGTATGTGTGTAATGCCATCAACCTCTGTAAACGTTGGGTAAAACTCCTGTCTTGCGTCTAAAGGTTTTAAGGAAACTTCCGAATTATTATTGTCAAAATTAGAAATTTGGATATGCCCATTAAACGCCGATACTTTTTCTTGGATCGTTTTTTGCAGTCCCATTCCTGTAGCAATCGCCACGACCATCATAACAATGCCAATTGCAATCGCTGCAATGGCAATTTTTATAATCGTTGCCGATACACTACTTTTATACTGTTTTGCCTTAATAATACGTTTGGCAATAAAAAACTCGTAACTCAAATTAAAGAATGGTTTATAGATTTTTCAAAAATACATTTTTATTGTTGTTATTAATTGGATTTTTCACAAGATGTGATGCTAATAGACAACAAAATGCGCAAAATATGGTCGAGACTCGTATTTCTTCTCATGAGGAAATGACGAACGCTTCCGCAGAATTAACGCAGCAAAAACCCATTGTAGGTGCCAATAAAATAAACGAACTGCTTCCCAAGCTACAAAACAAACGTGTCGGAATTGTGGCGAATCAGACGAGTGTCGTTTTTACATCTGACACCACGTATACACATTTGGTAGATTCATTAGTGGCACTAAATGTGAATGTGAAAACCGTTTTTTCACCCGAACACGGTTTTCGAGGCAAAGCGGATGCAGGCGAACTAGTAAAAAACGGAAAAGATATTAAAACGGGATTGCCCATTATTTCTTTATATGGAAAGAATAAAAAACCTTTTCCAGCTCAGCTTGAAGGTTTAGATGTGATCATTTTTGATGTGCAAGATGTGGGCGTTCGTTTTTACACCTACATTTCTACACTACATTATGTCATGGAAGCCTGTGCAGAAGCGAATATTCCTGTTATTGTGCTCGACAGACCAAATCCGAACGGACATTATGTAGACGGTCCAATTTTAGAAAAAGAGTTTAAAAGTTTTATAGGAATGCACCCAATTCCGATTGTGCACGGCATGACGATTGGTGAATACGCACAAATGATCAACGGAGAAAACTGGTTAGCAAATAAGGTACAATGTGACTTATCGGTGATTTCGGTAGCGCATTACACACATCAAACGCCGTATAGTTTGCCGATAAAACCGTCGCCAAATTTACCAAACGATATTGCTATAAACTTATACCCGAGCTTATGTTTTTTTGAAGGAACTACAGTTTCTGCGGGAAGAGGAACATCAAAACAGTT
>CAZHSA010000161.1:0-546 GCA_964535135.1 uncultured Kordia sp. | reverse complement strand
TGATTCTTCCAACTATTAAAACCATTCCTGCTAATCAATCTATTAATTTGTATCCAAGTATATGCTTGTTTGAAGGAACACCGATTAGCGTAGGGCGTGGAACGGAAAAGCAATTCCAAATTATAGGAACACCTGAATACTTTTTGAAGCGACATTTATACAGTTTTACGCCAAAACCAAATTTTGGTGCAAAGAATCCAAAACATAACGGAAAAGAATGCAACGGATATAATTTAACCAAAGAACCGCGCTTGTCAGAACTCAACTTAAAATGGTTGTTAGAATTCTACAAAACACACAAACAGTACGCGCCAAAAACGCCATTTTTCAACAAAGACAAATTCTTTTACAAACTTGCAGGCACCGATAAATTACAGCAACAAATTGAAGCTGGAATGTCGGAAGCGGAGATTAAAGCGACTTGGCAAAAAGGTTTGGAAGCGTTTAAGAAGACAAGAGCAAAGTATTTGATCTATGATTGATGTTAGATGTTAGATGTTAGATGTTAGATGTTAGATGCTAGATGTTAGATGTTAGATGTTAGAT
>CAZHSA010000160.1:0-8355 GCA_964535135.1 uncultured Kordia sp. | reverse complement strand
CATCGTCACATTCCTCTAAAGTCATTGGAGGAATTGCGATTGGCAGAGGATTAACTGTAACTTCAAAACTTGTTGTCGTAGCGCATGTATTTGTTACATCTGTACTTGTTACACTAACATATATAATATCCGTTGGGTTCATATTTGTATATGAAGCTGGATTTGGTATTGGATTGATATTTGCGTTAGCATCTGCTTGTGTTGTATGAAAATTAATGCTAACAAGTGCTGGATTTTGCGTCCCTAGAATGATCGGAATTTGAGCTGTTAGATCAAAAGTTTCAGTTCCATTATTGGTTGCATCATCACAAACTATAATGTTTACTGGTTGCACAGCAGTTGGTTGATAATCGACACATATTTCAAAATTTGTAGTATCAAAACATGTTGGATTGGCACTATTTTCAATTCTTACATAAATTTGCTCACATGCAAACATATTATTGTATGGAATTGGCAGTGCGTTGATATCTGCATCAGCATCTGCTTGTGAAAGGTGATATGTAATTGTAAATAATGCTGGATCTTGCGTGCCTAACACTTGAGGATTTAACGCTCCAAAATCGAAAGATTCCGTTCCGTCATTAGTATCATCATCACAAACCGTAATATCCGCTACAGGATTTGCTACTGGCGCAAGATCTACTACAACATTGAACTGAACTGTAGATACACAGTTTGTCGTGTTGCCTTCTACTCTTACTACAATTAAATCTGTTTGATTAACGTTTGTGTATGTTGCAGCTAGTGGGTTTGTATTTGCATCTGCGTCAGCAACACTCCCATGGAAACTTATGGAAAAGTCTGCAGGGTTTTGTGTTCCTAAAATGATCGGAATTTGTGTATTTAGATTAAATGTTTCTACACCGTCATTTGATAGATCATCACACACTATCATATCTGGCGGCGTGATTAATGCTGGTTCTGGGTTTACTATTAGATCAAAAGAGACAACTCCAAAACACGTTGCAGTAGCATTATCTTGTACTCTAATGTATATGTCATCTACTGGAGCCGTTGTACTTGTGTATAAACACGGAAGCGGATTTAAGTTATTATCAGCATCTGACTGTGTATCGTGAAATGTAACTGTATAGTCTGCTGGATTTTGTGTTCCTAAGGCTAAAGCTGCTTGCGCGCACATGTCAAACTCTTCAGCACCATCATTTCCAATATCACAAAGCACTAAATCTGGAACTGCATTTGCGGTTGTGTTTCCAATATTGATTGAGAATGATTCTGTCTGAAAACAGTCTACAGCAGTGGTTCCTGTATACGAGATTCTCACAAAAATTACTTCGCCATCAGTAGCTGTGTATGCTTGTGCTTGTGCATTTGTAAGTGCATTGACTCCCGCATCGGCATCCGCTTGTGACAAGTGATAAGTAACGACCATATTGGTAGTATCTGCAATTGGCGCCAATACTTGTGGTGTATTTACTGTTAAGTCGAATACGAATGAGGCATTGTTAGAACATTCTGCTAAGTTTGAAGGTGGCGCGTTGTTAATTTCTGGAGCCACATCAATACATACAGTTTCAGAATACGTACATCCTAAATCATCTAAAACTTCATACGTATAACAATGTTGTCCTGGTGTTGTTGGTTGTACTGTGATTACGTTTCCAGTCGTATTTGTTATAGAAGCATCTGGCAACCAGCCTTCAGCATCAATTACAGGTGTAAATGATTCGTCTGCCGGAAGAATTGATGGATCAAAGTTTAAACTCCAACGGAAAATATTACCATTATCAGAGAATAAATTATCTGTAATTCTAATTGTCCAGTCGCCATTTAATGGACTCCCAATTAAATCATCAAAACCATTTGGATTGTCTGGCAGATAGTTTCCTGGCTGAAATGCATTTCCCGTTCCTAAGTTGGTTGTTGGTCCATTATCTAGTGTTGTCGTTCCCGCTAAGGAGAAACAATAAGTTGCTCCAATTCCAGCCTCAGGATTGCCATCTCCATCAACGGCTTGTCCTAAAAACGTTCCTCCTCCATTATTTGGAAAATCAAGCAATAAAGCTTCTTGCCCGTTTGGACTTATAATAACAATTTCTAAATCTCCTGTATAAGAATGTTCTATATCTAAACAAATATCAAATAGTTCTGCTCCAGAAGTTAAGACTTGATCTGCTTCAAAACAATCTACTGTTACAGACGTTTGATAAGATACACCACTTCCATCTGGCAAGGCCGTCAATCCACTCACAGGCGGCGTACATTGTACAATAAATGGTGTAGGTGCTACAACTCCTGGAATGGTTGTGCTTTCTCCAAAGCATATAAAAGGATCTGTTGGTGTGGTCCCAGTAAAATCTGGTGTTGTAGACACACGTACTATTTGATTAATTAAGTTATTATTAGTACAGTTATTTGTATCCGTAACGTTTAAATTTACAATATATGCTCCCGGATTAGGATATGTATGTGTTACAGATTCGCCAATGGCAGAGTTTCCATCTCCAAAATCCCATTGGTATTGCGCTCCTGTTCCGTCTGAACTAAAGGTAGCACTTCCGTTAAATGTTACCGTGTCACCTTGACAAATTTCTATATTGTTACTAGCGTCTGCCGCTGGCACAGAAGAATCTAACTGAGAGTTAATGGTTTGGCAAGGCGTTACACAAGAAATGGTAGCTTCCCAGCCAGTGTTTACGCCTCCTCCATCTGATATAAACTCTATCGTAATACATCCTGACACGTTGTCGTTGGTTGCTATTACAATACCTGGTGATATGGCTCCTGTAAACGAACCAAATTGTGGTGCCGTTGTATCAGTACCGTCATAAACATTCATGAAATCACTCATGTCTTGCAGTGAAAATTCTGTAAAGTCTAACTGAACTTTATCGCCTGCAGTACTTGGGCATATCGTCATTACAATATTTTCATTGTTTGAATACTGTCCTGTTACACCACTACCTCCCGTATCTAAAAATGTACCTTGACATATAGTAAAGGTTCCATTTTCAATAAGGACATCTTGTCCAAAACAAAAGAGTGGCGTAATAATAAGGAGTAAGAGAACTATTTTTTTCATCTCTATGGTGTTGGTTTTATAGTTTAGGTTGTGGTCTAATGATTAAAATATAATCTGTATTGTCTATTTCGTACATTCGATAAGAATTGGCATCAAAGAATACAAGTTTATATTTTAGAGGATTGAAATTGTTGATATTAAATGAAGCATCATGCTTCAAATCGCTATTATACGTATCCAACATTCCTTGTTCAGTAATTTTTGGCACTTTTTTACCTTGAATTGTAGACTTTCTAGCGATTTCCATCCGTTCAAGAATGAGCTTCTTAAAGGCTCCGTACAAATTTTGATTGGAGAAGATTACTTTTTGAGCTTGATTTCCATACACCTCATTGATGAAGTTGTCTACTTGATGCTCTTTAAATTTGTATGAACTCTTATCTATTTGAGCATTCACACAAAGCCCTAAAAATAAGAACAGCATACATACATAGATTTTACGCATAATAGTCGTGTTTGTATTCTAACATTTATTAATTTGAAAAGAAGAGTTTAAGTTTCTGTAACAGCAAAAACGCCTCGTTTTCTTTACATTATATATAACAACAAAGCCCATATAAATCCGACATTGTGTTAAAAAATTTATTTTGAATCGCGGAAAATTAAGAAAATTTTGTGATATTCATCATTCTTTAACACATTTATTTACGGCAGGTTCAGCCAAATCATATACAATATTTAGCTATCTTTGCAGTCTTGTTAAATTTTGAAAAAATTAAGTACCAAATTATTACTACAACGAAGTTTTATATTTTAAATTATAGGTAATTGTTTATGCGAGGTTTTTTTATAAAGAAATATTACAATCAATGAAAATAGATAAAGCGCTTGAAGAAGAAATACAAGCCTTAGGAGACGATCACATGATGACCTCTTATGATACGCCATTGCGTAAAGATGCTTTTGACTTGAGTGACGAAGAAAAGATGAATAGCATCCGTAAAGATGTTGCCAATATCATGCAAACTCTAGGACTCGATATGACAGACGATAGCCTGAGCGGAACTCCCAATAGAGTTGCCAAAATGTTTGTGAAAGAAATTTTTGGCGGATTGCACCCAGATAGAAAACCAAAAGCCTCTACTTTTGATAATAAGTATAAGTATAATGAAATGTTGGTAGAAAAAAACATTACTGTCTACTCTACCTGCGAACATCATTTACTTCCAATCGTAGGAAGAGCTCATATTGCCTATATTTCTAATGGAAATGTAGTTGGACTTTCCAAAATGAATCGTGTTGTTGATTATTATGCAAAGCGCCCACAAGTACAGGAACGGTTAACGATTCAAGTAGTGAGAGAATTGCAAGAAGTACTCGGAACCGAAGATGTTGCCTGTGTTATTGACGCCAAACATTTATGTGTCAATTCGCGCGGAATCAGAGACATAGAAAGCAGTACTGTAACCGCAGAGTTTGGCGGAAAATTTAAAAATGAAAAAA
This sequence comes from uncultured Kordia sp., assembly GCA_964535135.1. GTDB lineage: Bacteria > Bacteroidota > Bacteroidia > Flavobacteriales > Flavobacteriaceae > Kordia. The sequence goes on along the minus strand of CAZHSA010000160.1, from coordinate 3,866 downwards.
CACGCTTAGAATTCCTAGATTATATTAAATTAGATACGAAATTTTAACACCACAATTTTTTATCAGTTACCATGAAGTTATATCAAGAACAAGAACTAAAAATATACAATTCCCTCAGCAACCAAAAAGAAGTATTTCAATCTATAAATGAAGGTCATGTTGGAATGTATGTGTGCGGCCCTACTGTATACAGCAATGTACATTTAGGAAACGTACGCACGTTTATGTCGTTTGATATGATTTTTAGATATTTAAAACATCTAGGATATAAAGTACGTTATGTACGAAATATTACCGATGTTGGACATTTGGAAAATGATGCAGATGTTGGTGAAGATCGAATTGCTAAAAAAGCACGTCTTGAAGAACTAGAACCGATGGAAATTGTACAACGTTACACGGTAGATTTCCACACAATTCTACAAAAATTCAACTTTTTACCTCCAAGTATTGAGCCAACTGCCACAGGACATATTATCCAGCAAATAGAAATTGTAAAGGATATTATGGAAAAAGGATTTGCGTACGAAGTGAATGGTTCTGTATATTTTGATGTGTTAAAGTTTAACGAAACGCACGAATACGGAAAACTAAGTAAGCGCAAGGTGGAAGATTTAATCCACAATACACGTGTTTTAGACGGACAAAGCGATAAGAAGAATCCGCAAGATTTCGCGCTTTGGAAACGTGCCGAAGAAAATCACATTATGCATTGGCCGTCACCTTGGAGTGAAGGTTTTCCTGGCTGGCATTTGGAATGTACTGCAATGAGCACAAAATATTTAGGCGATCATTTTGATATTCACGGTGGTGGAATGGACTTAAAGTTTCCACATCACGAATGTGAAATTGCACAAAATGAAGCGTCTAAAGGAACGTCGCCTGTTAATTATTGGATGCATGCCAACATGTTGACACTGAACAAAAAGAAAATGGCAAAATCGACAGGAAATAATATTTTACCTGGCGAAATTTTCTCTGGAGACAGCAAACATTTATCTAAAGGTTTTGCGCCAAGTGTAGCACGTTTCTTCATGATGCAAGCACACTACAGAAGTATTCTCGATTTTAGCAACGATGCTTTATTAGCTGCCGAAAAAGGTTTTAATAAGTTGATGGAAGCCCTAAAAACGCTAGACGGTTTACAGCCTGTGGGCGATAAAACTACGTTTAATCTTTCGGTGTGGAAACGCAATTGCTACAATGCATTGAATGACGATTTTAACACGCCTATCTTAATTGCAGATTTGTTTGAAGCTGTCAAATTCATCAATCAGTTGAAAGATGGAAAAGCTACTATTTTACCTGAAAGCTTGGCGGAATTGAAAAAATACATGCATGCGTTTGTGTTTGAAATTTTAGGATTAGAAGCACAAAATGGAACTGCTGATGATGGTGATGCACTTTCTGGCGTTGTAGCATTGTTGATCAACCTGAGAAATGAAGCACGCGCCAACAAAGACTTTGCGACTTCTGATAAAATTAGAGACGAATTGTTAGCTTTAGGCATTCAGCTTAAAGACGGAAAAGACGGCACATCGTTTTCACTTTCGTAGCTAACTTATAAAACGATCGTTATTAAAAAGATTCTCATATATCCTTTTTTATTAATTATCCGTTTTTACCAAGCGGCAATTTCACCGTATACACCAGCAGCGTGTCGCTACACGCCTACCTGTTCACATTACACCGCAGAAGCATTGAAAAAACACGGTTTGTTTCGTGGTGGCTGGTTAGCTATTAAACGTATATTTAGTTGCCATCCATATGGCGGAAGTGGTTATGATCCTGTTCCCGACGAATTCCCGAAAAAAAAATAACTTTTTACACCATAAATACAGAATTTATACGTCTAAATAGACAATCAAAACAAGTTTCTCTAAAATAACATTCCTTTCACAATTGCTTTCTTTGATTTACGTTTGGTTTCCCTATATTTACACTTTATAAACTATACCTTTTTATGCACCTACTAAGTATCAACTGGAATCCAAGTGAAGTTTTATTGAATTTAGGACCAATTCAAATTCGATATTATAGCTTAATGTTTATCATCGCGTTTAGTTTGGGATATTACATCACCAAAAAGATTTACGATAACGAAGGTATTGAAATCAAGTATTTGGATTCACTGTTTATGTATGCCGTTATAGCAACACTTTTAGGCGCACGTTTGGGAGAAGTTTTCTTTTATAATTGGCCCTACTATCAAGATCATTTGATTGAGATTTTATTACCGATTAAAGAAGATGCAAATGCTACGTTATTTGGATTCATTGATGGTTATAAATTTACTGGATTTGCAGGTTTGGCAAGTCACGGAGCAGCCATTGGAATTATTGTTGCCATGTATTTGTATCGACGAAAGTATCAATACAAAAGCTTACTGTGGATTTTAGATAGAATCGTTATTGCAGTCGCTATTGGTGGTGTTTTTGTACGAATAGGAAACTTCTTTAATTCTGAAATTGTTGGAACACCAACAGGAACCGATTTTGGTGTGGTTTTCCTAAAAAGAGGCGAAGAATTTGCACGTCATCCAGCACAACTGTATGAAGCTTTTTGTTATGTAATTGTGTTTGCTATTTTGTGGTATACTTACTGGAAAACAAACAAAAAAAACAAGGAAGGTTATATTTTTGGACTGTTTTTAGTCCTACTTTGGACGGTTCGTTTCTTTGTGGAATTTGTAAAGAAAGCGCAAATAGAGGAACGCGCAGAATGGTTATTGCTTACAGGACAATGGTTAAGCATTCCTTTTATCATTGCAGGTCTTTATTTTATGTTTAGAAAAACAAATACGTCTGACGTAGACACGCCTAAAACCGTAGCTTCCTAATGAAAAAGTTTTTAGTATTTCTTTTTGTAGCAACAGCACTTGTTTCTTGTAAAGAATCTGCTGATAAAGTTGTTAAAACTGCTGAAATCAAGTTTACTAAGGAAGGTAAACTCACACTTACCAAAGCTGACGGAAACACCATTAAAACGCTTGATGTTGAGTTTGCCGAAACTAGCTATGAACGTGAAACGGGATTGATGTATCGCAAGTCTATGAAAGACAATCAAGCCATGCTTTTTATTTTCGATTCGTCATTGCCGCGTAACTTCTACATGAAAAACACCTACATTCCTTTAGATATTATTTATTTGGATGAACATAAAAAAATAGTAAGCATTCAAAAAAATGCACAACCTTTAAAAGAAGAGCAATTACCGTCTGAAAAGCCAGCTATGTATGTATTGGAAGTCAATGCCGGTTTGGCAACAAAATGGTCGTTGGAAGCTGGTGATCGCATAACGTTTCAAAAGTTGTAACAATTGATCTTTTCTTAGTTCTATCAAAAAATACAGATGAAAAAAGACCTTTCTTATAAAATTTCATCGCTCATTTTTGGACTCGCCATTACGTTTAGCATTTTCCTTTTTGGAATGCTTATAGCTTTTTTCACGTTGAATGATACCATCGCTTCTGTTGCTACTTTGCTACTATTATTAATAGCAGTTTTCTTTATTTTTCCGTATGCTAGATTCAAGTATGTCACTATTGGCATTTGTATTGGCAGTATAATTCTATTAAGTATTTTAGGGTTTTCTTTGTATTCACTTTCACAACTTCATTAAAATTACGATCAAAGTCAGTTAATAACTTTATTTTCTCGTAGTGCCATTTTATTTTTTAAAAGTTACTTGGTGTCAGTATTTGTAAAGATGCTGTTATTCTTGCGGGCAATACTCTTAAAAGTAAGAATCATAAAAAAGAGGCTATCTTAAAAGTTACAATTTCGTCAAACCGAATCAAGTTCGGTTTCTCATAACAGTTGAAAATCAACTTGATGAGATTCTGGATCAAGTCCAGAATGACGTAC
>CAZHSA010000159.1:0-8365 GCA_964535135.1 uncultured Kordia sp. | reverse complement strand
CGAATACGCAGGTTTATCATTTTGTTTTGGCGAAAGGATAATGGCGTTCGGATTGGCTTCTCCGGAGTTTAAGTACAGAAAATCATCCTTTTCTTCGGCAATTTCTGGGCTCCAACCCATAGCATCAATATGAAAATTGGTCAATTGTGTAGGAGCTGTTCCGATAAAGGACAAACATTTATTATAACGCTCCACCAAAGCGCCTGTAACAGGAACCAAGGCTGCGCCAAATAATTCAGATCGTTTTAATTTTTCCATGTACTCTTTTTCTAGTTGCTATAAAAATACAATTATTTATAGATTTTCGGGCGGATTATAATGCGCTTTGACTTCTGGAATCATTTGTTTCCATTCACTGACAGAAATTGGTGGTATTTGTTGCGATTTTAAATCTGTAATACAACGTTGTAACAACTCATGAATTTGTGTATACTTTGGCATGAAATGTACGTAGTATTGTTTTATTAGTACACTATTCATGTACCATGTTACATTTTCTTTGGTGTATTTGCTTTGTATTTCGTTCATCATGTCAACAGGAATAAATTCATTTTCACGTTTTGCATTGAAGAAAATAGTAATTTCAATCCATTCGTGCATCATATGTTTGGAACGTTCTGCATGTATCGTCAATTTAAAATCATACAAAGTTCCTACTAGATAATTGTTTTCAGAGACTTTAAAATGATGCTTATCTATAAATTTTTTGAATACTTTTTTTTGATTTTTTCTTGCGCGGTAATGGCTGTCTGTTGGTGGATATATATAATATAACAAAGGCGCAACTAACAGCGAAAACACAAAAGGTATTCCCAAAACCAGCATAGTTTTATCAACCAAATCAATGGACTCTTGTGTAATGAAAATGATTCCAAATACAATCACGAATATAACATACGTGCTTATAAAATATAAAAAATAAGATCGTTCCATCAATTACGATTCCAGACAAATAAGGTTTTCCAAAGTACCATATCTCTGTTCAAAATACTTAGCGTTTAATGTAGTATACTTCCGCGATTTTTTGATTCTCCACCACATACATTACGACAAACTCTTTCGGTGTTCCACCTTTTTTACGGATCACTTTTTCTTGATCAATGATTTTGTTGTCGGTAACAATTCGTTTTTCAATAAAACTATATAATTCAGGTGTGTTTTGGAACATTTTACCGTAGCGCTCAATAAGTTTGTCTTTGCCTTCAAAGCGTAATGTTTTCGGGAAATCATACACTTTTACATCATCACTAAATAAGGACGCATACGCTTTTATATCACGTGAATTGTAGGCTTCCATTTGTTGCTGCGCTATAATTTTTATGTTAGTCAGTTCTTGCGCCGACAAGGAAATAGTTGCGCTAAGTATGCAAAGTAATGTAATGAGTTTTTTCATGCTATTGGTTTTAAATACAAGAGAAAAAATTAATCTCTAATAAAGTACACTTTTGCGATTTTACCATTTTCAATTTTATATATGGCAACAACTTCGCTGTAGTTTCCTTCTGAAAATTTCACACGTTCGTGATCTATCACAGTATTTAGTAAAGTAGTTCTGTTTACAATTTGGCAATGAAGATTAGGATTCCGCTCAAACATTCCTGTGAACATTTCTTTGTAATTTTCTATACCTTTTACCTTGAGTTTGTTAGGAAAGTTATAAATTTCCACATCGTCACTAAAATTCTCAAAGAAAGCTTCATAATTTCCAGTATTATAAGCGTTTACTTGTCTTTGGACAATGTTTTCGGGTGTTTCTTGTAAAATATCCGCTCTTTTATAAATGCTTCCCGCTTTTACAACATGCGTAATTTTTTGTAATGCTTTTAAATCCTCCAGAGGATTGGCTTCTAAAATGATCAAATCTGCCATTTTTGAAACGTCAATGCTTCCAATTTCATCTTGCTTATCTAAGATTTTTGCCGCGTTGATCGTAGATGCTTGTATCACTTCCAAGTTTGTCAAACCCGCTTCTTTCATCAATTCCACTTCTCTTTGATAGGAAGTTGCATGTAGTGTTCCTATGTTTCCGGCATCTGTTCCTGTAGCAATATTGATGTTGTGTTTTTGTAATAATTGTAAGTTAGCCGCTTCTATAGCATCATCAGCTGCAGCCGATTTTTTCCTTCTAATAGCATATTTTTTATAACTCTCAAATAATTCATCGTTGTCTAAATGTTTGTAATCTTGAAAGCTTTTGATAGGAAACGGATTCGAATAGCGCAATTCTTCATTCGTAAAAGAAATTTCTTGCGCAAACGCTTCCACATATTGATCACTCACCATTAACGTAGGAATATAGCTGACGTTCGATTTTTTGATGGCGTTTACAAAAGTATCATCTATCGGTTCGCTTACGCTGTGTACTAAAATATCTGCCTTGGCTTTCAATGTGCGTTTGGCAGTTTCTAAATCGGTTGCGTGTACAGCTACTTTCAAATTGTGTTTGTGACTTTCCTCAATGGTCGCTTTTACAATTTCATAATTCAAATCGGCATCTCCATTATTGATGTACCAAATTTTGATAAAATCTGGTTTGTAAGGCAATTGCTTCTGTACTAACGCAATTGCTTCTTCAGGTGTAGTTGCTTTTATAATAGGACTGTCCTCAATTTCAAAGGCTTTCGGTTGATAGGTTGAAATTAAAGGTCCTGTCAAATACAAATTCGGATAGGTAGTTTTGTCGCTGTAGCGATCTCGGATTTCATAATTATACATGGGTCCACCAACATCAATGATCGTGGTGATTCCGCATTGCAAGTAGCGTTTTAACAAGTCAGGCGCGTTTTTTCTAAGCCAACTGCGTTCTTCTTCATACGGTCTGTATTTGCGTAAGTCAAACGCATCGGGACGCGTATACAAACTTCCCGATTGAAACAAATGTACATGGCCGTCAATCAATCCTGGAAGCAACCATTTTCCGCTACCATCAATTTTTACGATTTTGGTATTATCTGTAGAAATCTTCTTTTGAATTTTTACAATTTTCTGATCGCGAATTAACACGCTTTGTATTGTTGACTTGCCAGAAACGACATCAATAACGTTGATGTTTTCAATAAGAACAGTTTCTCCTTTCGGATTTAGCTTGATGCTTTCGATATTGGTGATTTCCTGCTGTGCAACACTTAAAGTCACACAGAAAAATAGTAAGAAAATGATTTTTTTCATGATTATTTAATTCCTTCCTCAAAACGATCACGCGCTTCTGCGGCAATCTTAATTTGCATGATTTGTTGGTCTACTTTACGTGAGAAGTCTGTGTCAGCAATGGTGGCAACGTTGTCTAAATAACGAATGACTTCCTGCTTTCTGATTTCTGCAAAATCCAATCCTTTCATGTTCGATTTCATCAACTCTTTCAACATTCCGAGTTTGGTGTCGTACTCTTTCTGGAAATACAATTCAGGGTTTTCAAACCAATCATCTTCCAAGTTAAAATCGGTCAAACGCAACGAAATGGCACTTTGAATATTTCGAATATCTCTTGACGAGAAAAATGGAAATTCTTTTTGAACCGCAGCATATAAATCCGAGTAAAAAACATGATCGTTGAGCGAATTGACTTCTAATGTGCTATTGAAAATTCGTTTGATTTTATCATCACTAGGTTCTGTAATATTTCCTAAAATTTCACCTGCACTATTTGCTAAGGTTTGATCGCTTAAGTATTTATACGTTGGATGATCTTTCATAGAAACAAAACCAGACAAGGTTTTTTCAATTTTAGACCACCAAATATAATCTTGATCCAAGAAATCGGCTTCCGTTCGTGCGCCATCAATTTTAACCAGTCCTTGAATTCTAGAAATTACGGCTTTGTCTAGCTGTTCGGGCAAATTCGTAAATAAACCAATAGAACTATTTCCGTGATTTACCGCATACGCACCTTCTGTATAGCGCAAAAAGACTCCGATCACTTCTTTTACACCAGCAGAAACACCTTGTGCCGTTCGTTCTTGTAAATTGTTTTCGGCATCATCAATTGGCGCAAAAATTAATCGTGTCGGATCTTGCATCGGTTCTATCCATTGGACCATTTTTTCGGCAGATCCACCTTGGAAGGTTGAAACGACCGTATCAGGCATTGGGTGAAATAAAAACGGAATGTCTAAATGATCGCACTTTTCTTTCAACATCGTTGCAATGGCGGCGATTAACATGCTTTTTCCTGTTCCTGGAATTCCGTAACCCATAAAAACAGGCATAAAACCACCCAATTCTTGAAAAGGATTTCGCTTCGTAGCAATGTCATAACTCATCATACGTTCCACCAAACGCTTGGCAAAATGTTTGGCATCTTTGTTTCCAACAATTTGCTCAAAACGAATTGGATTGAATTCCACACTTGTGGCATTTCCTGTAAAAACCGTTTCCCAACCAGCAATAGAAAATTCAGAATCTTCCAATTGATAGGTTCTATCTATAATAACATCGGTATGATCTAACGCGCCTTTTCGTTGCATAATTTCATCCAAATACGCTTCAAAATACATTACCGTAAAGTCAATCACATCTTGTTCAGAGTTGATCAAATTCGGATGATTCATGTATTTGTCATAATAAAACAGCTGACATGAAATTCCTTTCGTTGGCGTTAAAAACGAAACCTCAGGAATGCCTGCAAATTTGTTATGCATCACCGTATTATCTTCAGAAGCTTTCTCTTTGAGTTTTGAAACTACATAATACGCCAAACTAAACAGCATAAAAGCGGTTCCTGTTTGTTGTTTGGATTCGTATTCTTTGCGTTGTCCTGCGGAAAGTCCTGCGCGTTTTTCATGCAGCATTGACAAACCAGATGCATCGTAGTAACTATCACGAATCCACAATCCGATGGCAATGGCTTCTTGTAATTGAAACAGGGTTTCATTCAGCGAAAGCGGTAACGCAACAGAGTCTGGTAACAAGCGTTTTTTGAGACTTAAAATGGTTTTTGAGATTGAAATTGCATTCGCACCTGCATTGCCATTTGCTTTTGAAAGGTATAACAAAATATCTTCCTGTTCTTTGTTGCCGTCTCTATTACGTGCTTTGTATCCTTGTTCCCATTGTACGGTTTTAATGAACGAAGAAGCTTCTTCACGTAAAATTTGTAATTCTGTGTTTTTGATAGGAAAAGTCGGTTGTTTCTCCATGTATGTTTTTTGTTTGTTGGTCGCTGCGCTCCCGTTGTCTGTTATCAGTTATGGGTTTGTCGCTGCGCTCTTGTTATTTGTCTTTTGTCAATTTGTGTATTTGTTGTTTGGCTTTTCGTCAAGTTGAACTTGATTCAACTTCTTACAAACAACTAAAAATTTCACATTTATAATTTAGCATTTCAAAGCACTTCTCAATACTTTTTTCTTCATTCTATTCAGAAAAACACTCGAAGTGACGTTTGGTGTTTCAAATTCGAGTTCAAATTCAATTTCAAACCTCTGGCAATTCTTCTACTTCAAAAGGTTCATGATGCAAGTGAATGATGGTGTTTGGAATTTTTCCATACAACAACTGAATGACTCGGTGTGGTGCCAAAATGTATTTGTGTGTTACGACTTCACCCCAAACTTGTATTTCTTGCTTTTTGAAAGACAATAAATCGTTGCTCACTCTCGATGAGTTTACCGAATTAATCGTTTCTACAGTTGTTGTCAGCGAAAAAGAATTCAGTTTTACATCTTTTACGGCAATCGCTTTGAGTAATGCCTGTGTAATTTCATGTTCATCTTTTGAAAAGATACTGTGCAAAATGCCCAAATCGACACGCTTTATTTTACGCGGATGTACATGTTTCATGCGTTTGTCAATCATGTACGCCATATTTTCTAAACTTTGATAACGATCGGCGCAATCTTTTACAGTATCATAAATTTCTTGCTCTATTTTTTCATCATACTTATAATCAAAATACATAAAGCAAATAAACGGTCTGTTGAGTGTTACATCATAAAAAGCCCAATCGAGTACGTAGGTCGCAAAGGTGCTTTTCGTCTTCTTGATCTTTCCTAAAACAAACTTTTTAAATATTTTATCTTCTTGAATCCGATTGTAATACAGCGAAGACGAAGCTTCAAACAAATCGCGTTTGTCTACGTGTTGCTTGTTCACCATCAGTTGGTGAATGAACTTTTCTTTAAATTCACTCGCATCAGGCAATTTGGCTTGAAACGATTCTTTCAAATCCAAATCATTGTGAATATAGCGCAACTCCAAATAGTTTGGAAAGCCCGATTCGGTTAAATCGACTTTCATTTGTTCTTCATCAAAACGATATTTCAATCGCATCACACGCAGCGAAAACGCCAAACGCTTGCAATAATTTTCAAGCGATTTCAGCTCTTCTTTGGTGCAAATTCGATAATGATTCCATTCCACCAAATTAATTTCAAATTCATCCAAAACATGCATCACCATTCGGTAATACAAATCATACTGCGCTTCCGAGTCTAAGGCTGCGGAATCTAAAGGTGTTGTGATATCGTTTAAAGACATGAAAACGGAATTATGTATGTAATTACTATTTTTTGGGCATGTCCACCAATTTTTTTAATTGGCGGTCAGGCTTTACTCATATATTTTATTTTCAGAATAAGGAATTCGTGAATTTCATTTCGGCTATATCTTTTTTTGAATTCGTCATTGCGAGACAAATTTCAAATTTGTCGTGGCAATCTGTTTCTCAAAAAGCAGATTACTTCGTCATGCTTCCTCGTAATGACGTTTCAAAGTCAAAAAAGGATGCCGCCTCAATCCTTCATGCAACATTAAAGAATGTGTTGTGTTACAAATTATCCTAACAAGTCATCCGAACCACCACCATCGTTTACAGGTGCGTCATTTCCGCCGCCGGTAGCATCGTTTCCTCCAGCATTTCCTGTAGATGGATTTTCGTTGTTTTTATAATACTCTTCAAATAATTCTTTCATGTCAATTCCGTAACGATCTGCGAAGTTTTTGCGGATTTCCACATCTTTTTCACGAATTTCCTGTAACGATTCGGCATAACTGCTGTAAATACCTTTCATTACTTTTTCGTGTACTGGAATGTTTTCCATCATATCTTGACGCGCTTTTGAACTCGCCGTATACATCGCTGCCAAGGTTTCCCCAATTTTTTCATCAGTTTTGATTCCTAAATGTTCTAAAATTGCAGCAAACTCTTGATCGGTACGCGCTTTTAACGCAACTACATATCCATCGTAATAACGAACACGTTCCTCCGTATCAGATTTTAACTTGGCTCTGTGTGTTTGTAAGTTGCTACGTAACGATGTCAATACTTTAATCGTTAAATTGTGTTTGTGTACAAAACTGTCTTTACTTGCTGCCAACGTAATGTAAGCCGTTCGTAAGCCGTCGAGTTCTTCTACTTTTTGCTCTAATTGTGTAATTTTTGCCAAAGCTTCCGAATATTCAGGAGATTGCTTGTCAACAATTTCTTCTAAGGCTTGTCGGGCCTGACTCAACAATGCTTTTTGTTTTTCAAGATCAGCTTCCGTTTCTTCTTTTTTCTGTAATGCTTTCGTATGGTTTTTACTAGCTTCAACAATAGCAACTTGAAGTTTACTTTCAACTTCTTTGATTTCCACTTCACGATCTTTCAAGCGTTTTACTGCGGCTTGACTTTTAAACGAAAGTTCTTTCAATAAGGTTTCCGTATCTGAACTTTCAATACGTTTTTGAAACATTTCTTTCGCTTTAGAGTCTGCAAACTTTCTATCTTTTTGCGCTTGCTCTAGTTCTGTTTTTTCACGTTTAATACGAGATTTTCGTCCCCAAAGGTTGTTCCACCATGTATCTGGCTTGTCTAGCGCTTCTTGGTATTCAACTTTTGCTTTGTCTAATTCTTTTTGTGCATCGTCAATCACACGTTGTTCTTCATCATTTAAGGTAGAGAAACGCTCAAAAATAATTCCGACTTCATCTTGATAATCGGTTAAATCTTTAATGGCATCTAAAAGTGATGTACGGTCTTTTTCGGCCATATCTACCACATTGTCCAACGTTGCATTCAATATTTTTTGGCGCACTTCCGGACTATCTTCTTGGGCAAGTTTCGACTTCATTTGGTCAATTGCTTTTCCCCAATCTACTTTATCGTTTGTTGTTTGTTTTTGTTCTGCTCCAGAAGTTTCTAGTAAATCAAAATCGTCAGCCATATTTGTATCTAGTTTTTTTATTAATGAATGTTTTTTTGGTCTTTATTTTATTTAGAAATTGATCATTAAAAAACCATTATGGTATGAAAGTGAGAAACGGTTTTTTAAATAGCCATTAAATATAAAGAATTTAACAATACTATTTGACTACATTTTTCCTAAGACGTTACAAGTTGAATTTAAAAAATAGAATTGTGTGTGATTTTGTAGTGTTTTTTTGTTTTTAA
>CAZHSA010000158.1:0-8392 GCA_964535135.1 uncultured Kordia sp. | reverse complement strand
TTTTGAAAGTGGAGTCCGAACCAATTGAATTTTAAGTGCTTTTTGAATGTTGGAATCGTGTAATTGTTGTTGGAATTGTAAATTTCACGAGATCGTTTCGTTTTGAAACCGCGCACTTGTAATTGTGGTGCTACATAGTAATTTCCGCGGAAGCGATTAAAATTCACATCCCATTCATGCACTATAAATTGATCGAGCGATTCGTCATACATGGACGCTAAAACTTCGGCGTTGCTTCCTTTTTCTTCTAAATTAAGGACTTTAAATTGCCATGTTTCAGATTGTCCCGGTCGTAATTTGTGTCGAAACGTGGTCGTTTCAACCGTTAGGAATTTGTTATCTTCATACAAGTATATTGGAAATTCATCTTCATAAAAGGTGTTGAATTTCACAAAACTCATGCGTACTGTAACTTTGTTTGTAACGTTTTTGGCAAGTGGAATGGTGATGATTTTTGAACCTTTTTCAATAGATTCTATTCTTGAAAAGATTTGTTCACTTTCGTGGAATGCCTGTACAAACACTTCCAATGATTCATCGCGCAAAGCGGTTGCCAATTTCAACTTTATAAAGCCATCATTTTTATAATCGCTATTGCGTATTTCGTAATCAAAAAGTGCATTCGTTGTTAAATATTGATCATTGCTGTCAATCAATAAAAAGTTTTCTGACTGTGTGACGCTGTCTTTTATTTTCTCGTCATACACAGCCGTTTCAAGTACATATGCGCCCGATTCCCACGAAGAAGTATCCAACGTAAAAGTTGATTTTTCTCCCGTATTGTAGGTCATTGACGCGATTTTTGCTTCTTTTTCTTGATTTTTTTCCGCGTCTTCATATTGCATATGTGGAAATTGCTGTACAAAGGTTTCTTTTGAAATTAGATGATAATCAGGCGTTTTCCAAGGTCGTTTTTTGAGTACGCGTGCCGGATTTTTGAGTTTGTATATTTTAAAATGCCCATTTGCAGCTACTGCAACATCGTTGATGTCTTCCGTAGCAATTTGGAATTTTAAAGGTAGTTTTTTATTGCTTTTTTGTGGAATAGTTACTTCTAGTGAGAATCCACTTTTACTAACACTGACTATTTTTTCAGCAGTTTGCGTTTCGCCATTGATATCTGTGACTTCTATGGAAACCGTGTATTCATACGCGTAGATTTTGTTTTGAGCTATCGTTTCGTCTACAGTTGCGACAAACGGAATGCTGAAATTTCCTTTGCTATCCGTCTTGGTTTCCGCTTCCATAATGATTTTTTCCGCATCAATATCACGCATATATCCATTGATAAAGCGCGTAATTTTGTAGGTAACTTTTGCATTGGTTACCGCACTTCCTAACAATGCTTTGGCGTTTCCTGTTACTTTTATTGTGTCATTGAACGCAACATTGCTCGTTACAGGATCTACCATAACTTCAAACCGTGGACGTTTGTATTCTTCTACGATAAACGTATGTTCGGCAGTATCAAATTCGTCTATTTGGTCCCAAAACGGATGTTCTTCTTCTTCATAATCTAAGTCTTCATCAACTGTAATGGTAAATTCGCCCGTTGTACTGCTTTTAGGAATTTTAAACGAACCGCTAAACGAGCCAAATTCGTTAGTTTTGAGTCGCAATAATTTTAATTCGCCGTCTTCGGAATCGACCTCAACTTCACAAAATACATTTGGCACTACGGAACTTATACCATTTTTTTGTTGAATGACCACGACTTTAAAATAGACCGTTTGTCCAGGTCGGTACATAGCTCTGTCAGTAAACACAAATGGCTTTGCTTCCCAATAGGCTTCTTGTTCGCCCTTTTTATATTTTTTTCCCAACGATGTAGCGGCTGTGTACAAGGTATCTTCTTGGTGAATGATATATTTTTCAACCGTTTTGTAGCGCGAACGTTTGTTAATCGTGGCTTGACCGTACATATTGGTGTGTTCCGTTTGTTTGACCGTTCCTTTGTTGTCTGAGATTTTAATTTTTGCTTTGCGAATGGGTTTTCCAGTATCGCGATGCAGAATAGTATGTACTTCTTTATCGTTATATTCTGTGATAATTTCTGAAAGGTTCGTTTTTTGAATACTGTTGTATGATACTACACTTGTAGTAGTGAGTCCTTCTTCGTCATCGGAAAGTACTAGGAGATAATTGCCTTTGGGAAGTGACGGAATGTTGATTTCTGTTGTATGCTTGTAATAATCTTTCGGGATGTTGGTAACGTATGTTTCTTGCAGTGTTGGTTGTTTATATTTGATGAAATCATTCACAAGGGAATCACGTTTTAGATAGCTTACATTCTCTAAAAGTCCGTGTGGCGTGCGATAGACTTTTAAAAATAAGGTATCTATATTTTTGACCTCTACTTGTGCGAGTGTCGGTTTGTTTGGAATGCTAAACGTTTCCACGGTAGATTTGATACTTTTTTGTGCTATCTTTTTTTGAAGCAACGCACATTTGATGCCGCCTTCTGAATTGGGATACTTTTTAGTCATTGCTTTTGTGAGTGTGATTGCTTTGGTACGCCACGTTTTGGACGCTGAATCTATATTGTATTGATACAGATTCGAAATATCAAAATAATGATTGGCAAGTTCGTAGTTGATCAACGCTTCCAACGGATTGTTTTGATAGTTTTTAGCCAATTGTTGCAGCGCTTTCCTGTAGTTGGAAGCTTTTTTGGAATAGTTTTGCGTGCTTTTAAGGATAAAGTTTACACGTTGCAAAACGATATCTACATGTGCATTTTTATTTTTTAAAGCAGCTTTTTCCAGCTTTTGAAAGAGTCGCAACGTATTGCTCATGGCAAAAACTTCTTGTGTATTTTCAGGAAATTTTTGTTGTAAGAATGTTTCCGATAGCGCATATTCTTTTTCAGAAACGCGATAGTTTTCTTTGCTTTTGTAGCTGTATGGAATGTCAGTTTTGTAAAAATCGAGTGCATTGTGTGCTAAAATTTCATACAAACTAGCACGATACAGTTGCATTGTAGAGTTTCCTTCTAACAATAACATATAATCTGCTACAGGAAGCTTCAAAAGAGCTTCTTCCTTGGCAATAGAATGTTGAAAATGCTTATGAATTTCCGTCACGAAAGTTTTTAAATCCCACACCTGAATATCACTCGGAATACTTTCTGAGATCACCGAAGAACGCTTCCGAATTTTATATTGATATTTTCCCACGTATTGCGTTAACAAACGTGCATACATATTTTCTAAAATGGCGTTTGTAGGAAATGCTTGTTTGTCTATTTCTGCCCGAAGACTTTGTAATACCTGCACTTCCGCATCTTCCGTAAGGAGTAAAGAAAATTTAGCACGATAGAGAAAACTTTTTACAAGTTGTGTAGTTTCTTGTGTTTTATGGGCTTCGCTGTAAATGCGTTCAACTAATTTTTGTGCAGAAGCAACGTTTCCTTCGAGTTCTAATTCTTCTACTTTTTGCCATTTTTTGTCGTAGTTATATTGCGCAAAACTGAGTTGCACACCTAAAAACATGACAACGCTGAAAATGTATATTTTTCTCATAGAACTGTTTTCTTGGTTAGTGTCACAAATAACTAGAAAGCTTGTGAAAGATACAATAAAGGATTAGGGAATGCGCCATTTGAGTTCGTAAAGTTATCTTTTTGGGCGCATGGTAATTTTGATTTCAAAAAAGATTCTCCTAGTTTTAACAAAACGAACCGATTTTGCTAAAATTATGAACTATTTTATTTTTTTCTTCACACTATATGCCAGTGTTTGCTGTAGTCAAGAAGTCGCCGAAAAAGATTTGATAGCCGTTTTGGATACCATTTGGGAAACCGAACAAACGCCTTTACGACTGCGTGACGATGCGATGAGACGTCATGGAGCGGATTCGGAAGCATTTAAAAAGTATCAAGAAATCTACCGAAAGAATCATGCTGTTAACGAAAAGAAAGTCAAAGCAATTTTAGATACACACGGTTGGCCTTCTAGAGAACTAAGTGGCGATAACGGAAATTTGACATTGTGCAATGTGCTGCAGCATTGTGACAATTCCGTACGCATACACTATCTTCCAATGATGCGACAAGCTGTAAAAGATAAAAAATTAGAAGCGCGTCTTTTGGTACGAACCGAAGATAGAATTGCCACAGAAAAAGGAGAATTACAATTGTATGGCGGACAAATGAAATATTACCCAGCAACCAAAAGTTTTAATGTGTGGCCAGTGTTTGATCCTGCAAATATTGACAAAAGAAGAGCTGCGCTTGGATTAGAACCGATTGCTATATTTTTAAAAGCGCGATTCAATTTTGAATGGAACTTAGAAGAACAATTGCAACGAACTGCCGAGTTTACAAAGCAGCAAAAAAATAAACAATAAGCTACAAATACGTATTTTAGTCAAGAACCGTTAGTATGTAAGTATGAAAAACCAGATTCTATTTTTTCTTTGTTGTGGTTTCGCTTGCGCGAATGTACACGCGCAGGAATTTACAAAACCCACTATTGCTTCTCCAGAAAGTACTTTTTATGAGTATTTAGACAACGAACACATTTCTGATCCTACCAAATACAACGGAAAGGTGAAAAAGGTGGTGCGTACTTTAAAACAGTTTGAACAAGGTTATGACGAAGCAAGTACGCAGAAAGTGACTATGTTACTGAATGAACGTGGAAAACTTGAAAAAACAATTACACGAACATATACATACGGAATTGAAGACTCAAAAGAAGTTATAAATCACTTAGAAACGCCAAAAGCTGAAGTGAAAAAAGACGGCAAATTCACAATCAAAATAATCAAAGAAGAATTGCCGGAAGATGTCTATTATGCAGGCGATCAAAAAGGCGACGATCATTACGTATATACAAATGAGCGTTTGCATGCTTTTTTCAATAACAATGACAGCATTTTTTATGGTTACGATCGCAAAAACAGACTGATTGAAATAAAAGCATTTGAAAGTTTGATTTTAGAAGAATATAATGAAGACGAAGAAAACGATAGCATTGCGCTATGGAGAAGTGATTTTGAGGAACGTGCGTTGGAAAAAGTTACGTATATAAACGATTTGCCTGCGCGAAAAATTATTTATGATAAGTTTGGCGAAGTGATTGATATTTACAAAAAAACATACAACTACAATTCGGATAAGTTGCTCACCAAGTTTCAAACCGAATACAAACGCTATTTGTTTGATTATTACGAAAATTCCATTGCGATCGATCAGCAGCAATATGAGGAATTTCCTAGAGTAAAAACAAATGACAGTATTCAAACAGGAACTTTTCAATATTCAAAAACAAATAAAATCACAGCCTATCATAGAACAAAAGGAGCGGAGAAAGAAACGTATAAAATAACCTACGACAACAACGATCAAATCTATTTTGTAGAAGGAACATTGACTTTTTATCAGCGCGGAAAGCTCGTCTCGCTCGACATTGAATATGAATACTTGTACGACGAAAAAGGCAATCCGAAATCCATTCGATCCTTTTATTATCTTGGTGGTGAAAAAATCTTAGATAAGGAAACGAGTTTTGAAATTGAATATGATGAGTAGATTCTACTGTTGGCTTTAGACCGTTTTGCTATAGATTTTAAATGTTAAATTATTTCGATCTAAGAACCGCCTTTGCTTCAATTAACATAATCGTCACTTCGAGTGAAATTTTATAAAAATTTTGTATAGAGAAGTACTTTGACACTTTAAATTTTAAATGCTAAATGTTGAATTTTAAATTATTCCAAAGCTAAACTTTTTAAACCTATAAACTCTTAAACTTTTTGATACGTCATTGCGAAAGTTTTACATTGAGCGGAGTCGAAATGAAAAACTTGTGGCAATCTGTTGCTTCAAAATAGTAGCATTTGTTTTACGATACACAGATTGCCACGCATTTTCTCAAATGCTCGCAAAGACGTATCAAAGCATTCATTTTCAAATTGACACATTTTCAAATCATCAAATTAAAAACATTGATACACTGCTACATTAAAAAATTGGTACATTATTCAACTTTCACACGAACACCTTCACTATGGCTGCTAAATTCTGGTGCATACATACTTTGAATGGTGGAAATTCCGTTAGAGAAATCACCTTTGTTGTTAACGCGCAAGTCATATTCAAATACGAAAACTCCTTTTGGTAAATAGTCAAAAAAGAAATTGGTACTTGCATCTTTGGTGCTTTCGTAATAGCCCAAACCATCTTGCCATTTGTATTGTGATAATACATTAATTGGCTCAAAACCAGCCGCGCGCATGTCTTTCATATGTACAAATTCCATCGGTCTGTCGTTTCGAAGTTCAATGCGAACACGTACCAAATCGCCCAATTCTAATGGTGTGTTTTCGTCAATTTCGGTAATGACTTCGCCCGTATCATCATATGTACGTTTGAAGAGTTTTTTGCTTAGTTTCAATGAGGTTTCTGCGGTTGTGATTTTATCCAAATCTTCAAAATATTGCCAGTACAATCCGCCCCAAGCGATGCCTTTTCCTTTTTTGCTGATGGTTACATTTGCCATTTCAGGTGTGATTTCGCTTTCGTTCCACGAAGTTTTAAAATAGCCTGTGCCAGCTTCTACTTTTACATTTTCTAACATTTCAGGCGAAATTTTCTTGTTGCCAACAGTCACGTCAACCATATCGGTTACGGAAAGCCAGTCGCTTCCTTGCAGTAACAATGCGTACACAGCATCCGAAGTTGCTTTGGTGGTTGACCAACGATTGGTTTGTTTATTCTTCAGCAGCCAAATCTTTAGGTTATCTACGGAAGTGATATCATTCGAAATTTCAGCAAATGCTTCAATAAGTAATGACTGCGTTTCAATCGGCGCTTGATGCCAATACCAAGAACGCGTATTTGCTTTCCAATACATGCCCAATTCGTCACTGGTAATGCTGTTTTCTTTTAACGAACGTAAAATGGCGTTGGCAGTTTTTGTGCGATTGTTTCGATGTGAAATCAATGTCATTAATCCTTTGGAATATAAACTGCGTTTGAGCCAATATTGATCTATTTGCCCTAAATAATAATCGCGAATTTTCTGAGCTTCTTCGTTTAATGAAATGTTGCTATAAAAGCTTCGCATGTATAAATAATGCAATTGCGAATACGATAAATGATCTTTGGATACATCGGCTTTTTTATTGTATTTGCGAATGTCTTTGTATTCTTGAACGAATTCTTTATCCAAATATGCAATGGCTTTTTGAATGAGTTTTTTGGTGTTGAAATCTTCTTTTTCATGCACACCTAATTTTTTTAAATGTCCAAAACCTGTAATGATATGTTGTGTGATGAATCTACTTTCGCGTCCGCCAGCAAACCAAGGAAACCCACCAGAAGGCAATTGCATTTGCTGTAATTTTTGCATGACGCGCGTTTTTTCATTGTTCATGCGATTGAGATCGAATAACAAAGCAATGCGTTTTTTCTGTTCACTTTCTGATTGTGCATCACGAACCCAAGGTGTTTCTTGAATGATCAATGATTTTAATTCTTGATTCTTTTCTAAATTGCTCAACAACGCATCAGACGATTTCCACTGATCAAACACTTGTTGAATTCTAGGATTGCTGTTCGCGATGTAACTCGCCAGCGCATTTGCATAATAACGAGAAAATGTTTGCTCCGAGCATTCATACGGATATTCCATTAAATATGGCAACGCTTGCACAGCATACCACGCAGGATTGGACGTCATTTCCAAACTCAATTTGTGATGCGTGAGCGTAGTCGATTTCGTATTTGCTAGTTTGTCCAACGTAAATGTTTTGGTTTCGTCCGAACGAATCCACATGGGTAGGGTTTCCGTCACCAACATTCTATTGGATAATACTGGCAATGCATTTTGTTCGCCATCGCTAAATTCGCCTGCTTTCGCCGTGATGGTGTATTGAACCGCTTGTAAATTCTTCGGAATGTATAACAACCAAGAAACTTGTGTATTTCCTTTGGCGTCTACAGAAAACTGTTGTGTCGGTTGTCCTAAACGTGGAAATAACGCAGGATTGATATCGTTTCCTGTAAACGGATCGACCAATTGTAATGAAGCTTCTCCGCTGAGGTTTTTTTCTGAAAGATTGGAGATCTTGGTACTAATCACTACCGCATCACCTTCCCGTAAAAAGCGTGGCGCATTTGGCAAAACCATCAATTCTTTTTGGGTAACTGTTGTCAGCGTTTGGGTTGCTGAACTCAATTCTTTCGTATGTGCTAACAATTGTAGTTTCCATGCTGTCAACGCTTCTGGCGTGGTGAATGTAAACGACACATTGCCTTCGCTATCCGTTTGTAATTGTGGAAAGAAAAAGGCGGTTTCTTGTAAATTTTTTCGAGGAACGATGGCTTCACTTGTTTCTTTAGTTTGTTCATTTTCTTGTGTAGAAACAACATCTCCATCTCTAAATT
>CAZHSA010000157.1:0-8443 GCA_964535135.1 uncultured Kordia sp. | reverse complement strand
CCCGCCTCGAGTACTTCAAAAGCTTCACAGAAATGTGGAGCTTTTTTGTTTTAGCAATATTAGTATTCATCAGCATTCTTTTGATTTCTAAAATCTTCTATTTCCTTTTTCATAGAATGCATTAACTTTACTGCCTGTTCTGGTTTTAAATTTATTTTCTTGTTTTTAGAAGCGAATTTATTATAAACTTCATTCATTCCTACAATAGCATTCATAAACTCTAGTGTCATAGTTATTGTATTATGTTTATTAAAATCAGAAATAATCTTATGATAATTTTTTGCATCTTTATCTAAATGTGCGATAGTTTTGTTTCTTATTTTACTAATTTTAGAGTCAATTTTATATTTTTTCTTGAACTCTTTTATCTTTAAATTTAGTGTATCTAACGGCTTTTTCATTTCAGGATATTCTTCTGATAAGCTTCTAAATTCTTTCTGAAATTTATTATATGTATTTATCATTTCAAATATTATAAGACTTGCTGATTTAATAAAAAAACGTTCTTCAGAAACATACGTTGCTTTTTCAAGATTTTTTAAAATAGTTGCCAAATCGAGAACAGTGGTAGCGTGGATATAACTAAAATTTAAGAAACGATTAAATTTTTCAGTTATCTCTGCTGTTTTTGGAAACATCTCTGCGGTTCCGTCAGATACATCCATCATGTCTACAGTATTTTGTAAAAAGGTTTCAGTAGAATCAAATATTATTTTTAAGTAGCTTAACTTTTCTTCTAATTTTGACATTTTGTATAATTCTTTTTTTAAAGAATTTACCACAAAAACACTTCATCCACAAAAATCCAAGTTTTATTTCCTGCCGCAGGATGCCATTTGGGAAGTTTATCGTGATTTTTAATGATAATTTTAAAGAAACGTGCTTCCGTATTTGGAAGGGAAAGTGTTACTTTTTTCTTTTCAGGCTCGCCGCCTTCGCCAGTTCTTGAGATGTCGATTTCGCCCACTTTTCTATAGTTTCTGTTGGTTTTGGAAGCGTATACCGTGAATTTTGTCGGATATAAAATCCAGCTGCCAACATCTTCCAACGTATTGAATGAAATGTTATGGATGGTTTTTATGTTCCCTAAATCTACAGTAAGGTTGAGATCATACCCAAAACAACCTGTCCATTCACCATCTTTAAAGGACAAACTTCCTTCTTTGAGATCAAAAAGTTTTTTGGCGTTGGCATACTCAAGACTAGGCTTTTTTTGTACCGTAAAATTGGTGATTTTTTGTGCAATTTTCGAATATTCACGTGTCAAAACCTTGCTGGGTAGCCACCCTTTTTTAAACGTTGCAATTTTGAGTGTTTTAGAGTTTTCTAAAATGATCGGATTGGAAACTACTTTGGAAGTCGAATCAGGCGTTTCTCCGTTTAACGTATAACGGACATCTACATCTTTCAGTCTGCTTTTGATGTTGAGGTGAATTGTGTCGGTAAACAAGGTTCCTGCTGGCGTAATTACAGGTGCTTCTATTCGACTTTCTTTTATAAAACCATCTACTATACTATGCTGAATGTTTACGTTATGTTCCGCTTCTAAATCTGCAGCAGTTTGTGCATCAATATTTGTTTGCCACGCATAGATTTTTTTAGGTTGAATGCTTTTTAGTAAAGTCGTCAATCCATCATTTGAAATTTGTGTATTGTAGATATTTAGTACTTCTAAATGCGTAAGATTTTTTAGATTTTGCAATGCTTTATCAGTGATGTGAGAGCTGTTGATACGCAGTATTTTTAGCTGTTCCAATTCGCCAATTACGTTGATCATTTCATCAGTAATTTGCGTACTATGAAAATCCAATTCTATGATTTGCTCGCTGAGTAAGGAAAGTTGTGCTATTTCTTCATGATTTGGAGTTTTGTTCAAATACTTTGCTGTCAATTCTGCTTCACCAGGAACACGTTCTAAGATTCTAAAATTAGCATTTTTTACAGTTTCAATGTCATTTCTAGAAGCTTTCGGAATTTCAATTTTGTTAAAGACTAAGTATTTTTCTAATACCTTAGAAAGTGTATCGTTTTCTTTGGTGTTGGCAACATAATTTTCAAAATCCAATCCTTGATCAATCCAATGTTTTAGCAACCAAATTTCATCTTTTGTCAATTGTACTTTTCCTTCTGGCGGCATGTGATCTTCGTGTGAAATGGGCAATAATAACTGTTCGTACAACAAACTTGCTTTTGCATTTCCTACAACGAGCACTTTTCCTGTTTCGCCGCCTTTTAAAATCGCTTTCGGAGAAATTAACGATAATGCTCCTTTTTGCTTATTCGTGTTGTGACATTGCACACATTTGTTGTCAAATATTTTTGTAACAACATCATCGTACATGCGCAAACTGTCTACAACTTCAATCGTGCGTTCTTCGGGTAACGGTTTTATATATTCTGTTAAAAAATTATCGCCATGCGTTAGTACACTTCCGTAATGTCCTGCAACGCTGATACTCACGAGAGAAACGATGAATACTACTAAGAACGAAGTTTTTGTGTTAAAAAGTGGCTTCAAACTGTACCAAAACAGAAAACTCGTCAACACAGCAGTTGCTATTCCTGTGTATAAATGCAGGTTCAATGTTGCAGTGTCATATCCGCCTTCGAGCGATAAAAAATAACCTAGAAAGCAGGTGAAAATAGCAAAAAAGGAAGTGAATCCTAAGATGTTTCTCACTGTAGCAACAGGATAGTTTTTTTGAATTCTACCTAACATATCAATGAAAAAAGCAACAATCAATGCGCCAATAGGCAAGTGTAATAAAAGCGGATGAAAACGTCCGAAAAATAGCACGATTCTTGGTGTTTCGGTTGCGGTTATCGCATACAAAGTGAGCAATCCAAAAATTGCAACCGCACCAAAAAATAGGTAGTGTATGTATTTGTTTTCTTTCATTAATTAAAAATCCATTCGTCCATAAATAGCCAAGCTTTTGTGCCTTTTCCAGGATGCCAATTGGGTAATTTTTGCACGTTTTTTACAAGTATGTTTAGTGTGTTTATTTCTTTTTCTATTGGAATTTTTACGTCGTCTAGTGTGACAATTTCTTGTAAAGTCAAAGCTGGAATTTTCAAGTTGATAGATTCTTTATCGTTAAAATGCAATATAACTTCTTCTGGTGGAAAAATCCACGATTTCGGATCGACTAAATAACCAATTGTCAAACTTTTGATATATGTTTTTTGTGGGAATGAAACCGTCGCTTTTGCAATCGTATCAAAACCTGTCCATTCCACATCTTGAAACTTTAACGAAGCTTTTTTATGGTTGATCAGTGTTGTTTCGCCTTGTCCTTTATATTTTTCGCTTGCTGTAGTTTGCCACCTAATTTTATTGGGAATGAATCCTTTTTTATACAATCTAATTTCGGTTACGTCACTCGGTTTCCAATCGGGATGATACGCTCTAAAATTGAATGTTCCTGCTTCTTTAGCTATGACAGTTGTTTGTACTTTTGAAGATGATTCCATTGCTTTTTTTCCATCAACTTCATAGAATACAGATAAATTTTCCATGCGAATTTCAGGTTTCATCGTCACAAAAGAATCAATCATTGTACTCGAAACGGCAATTCTAGGTTTTGCCAATTGAATTTCTCCTTCTTGTACGTAGTTTGTGGTTTCTGTTTTCTTTTCAGTACAACTAAAAACGATCAAACACGCAATTAAGATTCCTATAAAAGTTTTCATACACGTGTTAATTTTATAGGATAGGTTTTTCCTGAATTCCATTGTGCTACGTACATGTTTTCGTCATCATCAATACAGACATCGTGCGGATGTTGAAACAAGCGAACGGTTTGATACAGCTCATTTAATTGATCGTTTTCATAGTTTGGAGCAGTTGCACCCGGACAGGAAACGACTTCGTTTTTTTCGTTCATGATTAATACGAATCCAGAATCAGAATTTGAAGCGTTTTTAGATCGTAACACCGCAAAATAGATGTCTTTTTTGTGAATTACAGGACGACAAATTAACGCGCCAGGAACATGGATTGATTCTAAGAAATTACCTTTCAAGTCAAATCGTTTTAACACATTTAATTCGCGTGCAGATACTAATAACGAAGGATTTTCTGCATCGCGATTGTCATAGCAAATTCCGTGTGCGTTTAAAAACTGTCCGTTTTCTGTGCCGCGTCCGCCAAAAATGTTTTGCAATTCGCCTTTGTAGTTGTACTGTATAATATGTTGATTTCCGTAACCATCTGCCACATAGATATCGCCATTTTCAGTGACGGCAGTTTCTGTGGGTTTGAATTCGTTTTTAGCATTGTATTTTCCAGTAGCTGCGGGATAATCAATCGTAAAAACTACTTTTCCATCAATCGTTGTTTTTATAATTTGATGACGTTCGTAATCGGTAATGAGTAAAAAATCGGTTCCGTTTTCTTTTACCAACGTCAAACCGTGTGCGCCAGGATATGCTGTTCCCCAAGTTTCCAGAAGCTTTCCAGATTTGTCATAGATAATCACGTTGTTTTTGGTGTGATTGGTTAGCAAAACAATTCTCCCTTTCGAATCTTGGATCATTTCATGACAATCATTCACAGGCGTTTTGGAAGGATTCAAATTTCCCCAAGAAAGATCAACTTTGTATTGATGTGAATTGTGTCCAACGATTACGTCAGTATTCGTGCCAAGCGAAAAAGCCGAACTCAAACTAGGAGTGACAAGTAATCCTGCAGCGGCTAACGATGATTGTTTTAAAAAATTTCTCCGATTCATATTAACTCAGTAAATCGTGAACAACATGTCCAGAAACGTCCGTGAGTCTGAACCGTCTTCCTTGATGTTTATAGGTGAATTTTGTGTGATCAACGCCCATTAAGTGCATCATCGTGGCTTGTAAATCGTGCACATGCACAGGGTCTTTTACGATATTATAACCAAAATCATCGGTTTCTCCATACGTAAAGCCAGGTTTTACGCCGCCGCCAGCCATAAACATGGTAAAACATCTTGGGTGATGATCGCGTCCGTAATTGGTTTTGGTTAAGGTTCCTTGACTGTAGTTTGTTCTGCCAAATTCGCCGCCCCAAACTACTAGCGTATCTTCCAGTAAACCGCGTTGTTTTAAGTCTAGAATTAATGCGGCTGTTGCCTGATCGACATCTTTGGCTTGTTTTGAAATATGATCTGGCAAGTTATCATGCTGATCCCAACCCATGTGGTATAATTGGATGAATCGAACATCTTGTTCTGCCAATCGCCTTGCCAACAAACAATTTGCTGCGTATGTTCCTGGAATCGTCGCATTAGCACCATACATTTGAATGATGTGATCGGGTTCTTCTTCAATATTCATTGTGGTTGGAACCGAAGTTTGCATTCGGTAGGCCATTTCGTATTGCTTGATGCGACTGTTAATTTCTGGATCGCCAAATTCGCGTTCTTGTTTTTCGTTGAGTTCGCTTAAATAATCCAGCATTTTTCTACGTTCGGCACGCGTCATACCTTCAGGATCTTTTAAATACAGTACAGGATCTTTCCCGGAACGAAATTGCACACCTTGATGCAACGAGCTCAAAAATCCATTTCCCCAAAGTCTCGAATATAACGGTTGCGCCATTTTGCGGCCTGTTCCACGAGAAAGCAATACCGTAAATGTGGGTAAGTTATCGTTTAAACTTCCCAAACCGTAACTCATCCAAGAACCAATACTTGGGCGTCCTGCTTGTTGTGAGCCTGTTTGAAAAAAGGTAATGGCAGGATCGTGATTGATGGCTTCGGTATGCATAGATTTTACAAAGCACAATTCGTCTACAATTTTAGCGGTATACGGCATGAGTTCACTAACCCAAGCACGCGATTCTCCATATTGATTAAAGGCAAAATTGCTTCCCACAAGAGGAAATGTATCTTGTCCAGACGTCATGCCTGTTAAGCGTTGCCCTTTTCGAATGGAATCTGGTAACTCTTGTCCGCGCAGTTTGTCTAACAAAGGTTTATAATCAAACAATTCCAATTGTGAAGGTCCGCCACTTTGAAACAGGTAAATAACGCGTTTGGCTTTAGGTGCAAAGTGCGGTAAGTTCATTCCTTTCAGTGGAGAATCGGCAGCTTCAATCAAAGATGAAAACGGATCTAGCATAGAAGCAGCGGCAATTCCGCCAATTCCCAAGCCTAGTTTTTTTAAAAACTGTCGTCGCGTGTTATTTAAAAAATGTTTGTGAACTTCTTCCATGATTATCCTTTTACAATTGCTTCATCCAAATTGAAGATTAAACTTGTAAGTACGCCAAATGCGTATATTTTTTCTTTTGCAATATCTTTTGTGCTGTTGGTATCTGCTATTTTTATTTTTTTGGTGGAATCGTAATTCGATTCGGCTTCTTTTAGAAAAGTCAATAAATTGTCAACTTCAGTTGCATCGGGTTTGCGCGATGTGATTTTTCTAAAAATTGTTTCAATGCGCGCTTCATCTGTTAAACTTTCTTCTGTCAACACTTGAACCGCCAACGTATTTGCGGCTTCTATCAATTGCGGATCATTTAGCATGACTAGCGCTTGCAATGGCGTACTTGTTTTTTGACGTTCTACGGTGCAATAATTGCGTGTAGCGGCATCAAACGTCATCATTGCTGGTGGCGGAACGGTTCGTTTCCAAAACGTATATAAACTTCTTCTGTAAAGGTTTTCGCCAGCATCCATAATGTATTTTGTCAAACCTTGTCCTGAAGTTGTTTCTGCCCATAAGCCTTCAGGTTGATATGGTTTTACACTAGGGCCACCAATTTTTTCAACTAACAATCCACTTACGGCTAATGCATTATCGCGGATCATTTCTGCGGTAAGCTTATCGCGCGAACTTCTGGCTAGCCATGTATTGTCAGGATCTATTTCTAATAATTCATCACTTACTTTTGTGGTTTGTTGATACGTATTGGATAGCACCATGCGTTTGATCATTTTTTTGGTATCCCAACCTTCTTCCCGATAGGTAATGGCAAGCCAGTCTAACAACTCAGGATGTGAAGGCAACGCACCTTGATTTCCAAAGTCGGAACTTGAAGCCACGATTCCTTTGCCAAAAATTTGCTGCCACAAACGGTTTACGGCAACACGTGCGGTCAAGGTGTTTTTTTTATCAAATAACCAATTTGCCAAGCCCAATCTGTTTTGTGCGTAGTTTTCTGTGAATGGTAATATTGCTTTTGGTGTGGTAAAGTTGACTTCATCGCCATGTGCATCATACGCACCACGTTTCAGGATAAACGTTTTTCGTTGTGGCGCATCATCTTTCATCACCATGAGTTGTACTTCTTTGATGGAATCAGGCATGTTGATAAAATTCAATACGTCCTCAATTTCTTTACGCGTAATTTTTACATTCGGTTCTGGAATTTCGCCATAATCTATGCGTCCTTTTTCGTTGACTTTATTGAAAAAAGCATAAAAGCCAAAGTATTCTTTTTGCGAAATAGGATCGTATTTATGGTCGTGACATTGCGCGCATTCCATCGTAAGTCCCAAGAGTGATTTTGACACTGTATTGGTTCGATCTAAAACATATTCTACACGGTATTCTTCATCAATTACGCCACCTTCTTGTGTTATTTTATGATTTCGATTGAAGCCAGTTGCTACAATTTGTTCGAGTGTTGCATTCGGTAATAAATCGCCTGCCAATTGCCATTTTACAAAAGTATCATACGGCATGTTTCTGTTAAAAGCACTAATTACCCAATCGCGCCAAGGCCACATCGTGCGTTCCAAGTCATCTTGATAACCATGTGTGTCCGAGTAGCGGGCAATATCGAGCCAATTGATGGCAAAATGTTCTCCATAACGTGTTGATTCAAGCAAACGGTCTACGACTTTTTCATAGGCATTTTCACTTTCATCCTGTAAAAAAGCATCAATTTCAGCAATACTCGGAGGCAATCCTGTTAAATCAAAATACACACGTCGCATCAGTTTTTCTTTACTAGCTTTTTGTGAAGGTGATATTCCTTTTTCTGTAAGTTTTGTGATGATAAAATTGTCAATTTCATTCGCGATGATGCTATCATTTTCCACTTTTGGCACTTCACTTTTTTCGGGTAGAACAAATGCCCAATGCTCTTTCCAAACCGCGCCTTGTGCAATCCATTTGGTTAGTATTTGCTTTTCATATTCGCTAAGCGAAAGATTTGAATCTTCCGGCGGCATAAGTTTAATAGGATCTTTTGCATTGATACGTTTTACCAATGCACTATTCATGGTATCACCCGCAACAATTGCAAAGTGATTTTTTTGTTCACTTAATGCGGCAAATGCACCTTCTTTAGTGTCTAATCGTAAATTAGCTTCGCGGGTTCCATCATCTGGGCCATGGCATAGGTAACAACGATCTGAGAGAATCGGTTTTACATGAAAAATATAATCAACAGTTTCTGAAATTGTATTCGTGACGCCAATTTCGGAAGTAGTGTTTGCTGTATGTATTTCTACAT
>CAZHSA010000156.1:0-8459 GCA_964535135.1 uncultured Kordia sp. | reverse complement strand
TGTGGTACATTCTCTGATTTGAGAAATGCTTCCCGCAGATGATTCAATATAATCCGAATGCAACGTTTGAATGGAATCAATAATGACTACATCGGGTTGTACTTCTGCAATTTGCTTAAAGATGTTTTGCGTTTTTGTTTCGGTCAATACAAAACAATTAGAGTTTTTTTGACTGATACGTTCGGCACGCATTTTTATTTGCTTCTGACTTTCCTCGCCAGAAACATACAAGGTTTTGTACGGTAATTTTAGTGAAATCTGCAGCAGCAGCGTACTTTTTCCAATACCAGGTTCGCCGCCGAGTAAAATTAACGATCCAGGCACAATGCCGCCACCAAGAACTCTGTCCAATTCCTGATCGGCCGTTGGTAAGCGTTTTTC
Source organism: uncultured Kordia sp. (assembly GCA_964535135.1). Lineage (GTDB taxonomy): Bacteria > Bacteroidota > Bacteroidia > Flavobacteriales > Flavobacteriaceae > Kordia. The sequence goes on along the minus strand of CAZHSA010000156.1, from coordinate 8,078 downwards.
AGTAGCCGAACTTATTTCGTGCACTAAAGTCGGTTTTGCAACGCGCGTACGTCCTTTTTCTTGTTGTTGCCAATTGGCTTTTACTTCTTTTTGAATCACTTCTTCAACAATAGTATTCCATTGTTTGCAGGAAGAACATTGTCCTTGCCATTTTGAAAACTGCGTTCCACAGTTTTGACAGAAAAAGGTCGTTTTTACTTTTGCCATATTACCAACCGAAGTCTTGTTTTATTTTGTCTGCTTTGTCTAGCATTAAATCCTTAGTAATAAAATCTATCGGACCCATGCTAAACCCATTTTGATACATGCGCAATGCTTTTTTGGGTTTTCCTATTTTTTCATAAAATTCGCCCATAAAAAAGTGAAATAATGCGGTATCGGGATATTCTTTTTTGCCAAGTTTGGCTAAAAGTTCTAAATCTTCATTGTTTTTTGCTTTGCGGATGGCAGCATATATTGCCATAAAATCGTTTACAGTTACACGTTTTTCAAATCCGAAAAGTTCTTCAATTGTTTTGTATTTGTCTGTTAAATATAAATAGGGAGATGTGGTGAGTGTGACGATTTTTTCTTTGTATTCTTTAACGCTGATTGGGCGATAAATTGTAAATATTTTACTCATTGCTCTCGGAATTGCCTGAACCGCTAATGAATTGTGATTGGCTTCTGTAAAATCATCGTAATAGTAGAAAATATTTTCGTTTTTGAGCATTTTCAACGACTCGTTAAAGCTTCTAATGCGTTTGGATGGTTTTTTGGTGTCTTCGTCAGAAGTTGCTAAGTAATAGAACTTTTTTGTTTCAAATTCTTCTAAGCGTTTCAAAATACGATCTTCCATTTTTGGAGCAAAGTATGGACTTAGATTGATGTATGCATCAAATAGTGGAACTTCTTTAAATAAGTAGTAATTCGCAAAGTTCGCCGTTAAATCATGTCCAACTACCATTTTAAAATTAGCAGTATTGTAGTTTTTTTCTATAAACGGAATCAATTCCATTCCGATAAATTCAAAAAACTGCGTTCCTTTTTTTTCTGGCAATCCACTAGCATCATTATAGGCACAATCATTTTCACGTTTTTCCATTTCGTTTTGATTGATTCCTATCACAATACATTCGGGCATTTCATCCCAATAGCTGTAATATTTTGAATTGGCAACAACACTTTCAAATAGGTAATGTGCATCTAATACAACAATAATAGGATATACTTTGTCTTCAGAATAGTCTTCCGGGACGTACAGTTGTATACTGCGCGTTTCATTTAGTTTTTTGGATTTTATTTTTTCAAGAGTGGTTTGTGCATGTAGTGTGGAAAAACATACAAACGCAATGCATAGCATGAGGTATTTTTTCATGTTGTAGATAGGTTGGTTTGGATTCCCAAGTTAAAGATTTTTTTTGCGATTAAAAATAGGGAGATAAAGAAAAGATAATCCGCCCATCACAATAATCATTAACGTTTGCGATGCCCACATGATCCAACCAAAGCCTTCACTTGGTCCACGTTCAATTTGGAATAATGAAAAAGCTGCTGCAATTGCCAAAGGATATGCGCCAGTTCCGCCATTGGTAACGGCAATACTGAAACTTCCTGCAATAAAAGCTATTAAAACGGCTCCTAATGGAACGTTGCCGCGTAAATCTTCAACAGAAAGCATGGTGATGTAGAACATTAAAATATACATTGCCCAAATAAAGAGCGTATGAAATATAAATGCCCATTTGCGCTTCATTTTTAAAATGCTCAGAGCACCTTCAAACACACCGATGATAAAGTTTTTAATTTTTAGAGCGAAGCCTTTTTTGGCTTTTTTAATGAAAATGATCAAACTGATTCCGCCAACAATTGCAGCAATGAGCAGCAATGTAATTTTTGTGGGATCGAGTTTTTTCATGAGTAGATCCCAAATAAAATCAAACTGCATAAAAAGTGTAATTGCAATCACGGCAAGCAATACAATGAGATCGGCAACGCGTTCGGCGACAATGGTTCCAAACCCTTTTTCAAAAGGAATGTCTTCATAGTTTGTGAGTGTTAAGGCGCGCAATGCTTCTCCTGATCGCGGAATTCCTAAGTTTGCCAAATAGGCAACAAAAACCGCCATCACACTGTTTCCGTATTTCGGTGTAAAGCCCAAAGGTTCTAACATAAATCGCCAACGATATGCTCTTGATAAGTGACTTAATATTCCGCACAAAACACCTACACTTACCCATGTGTAATCTGCTTTTTTAAAATGCTCTATGAGTTCTTCTAGCGGAGTTTTTGATAAAGAATACCAAACTAAAAAAACTCCCAATAGTAATGGGAGTAGTATCTTTAGTATTTTTGATATTTTTATTTTCAACTAGGTAAGTGTGTTATCGGCTTCGTTAGGGAATACCAATGCAGGTTTAAATTTTTTTGCTTCCTCAATGTCCATCATAGCATACGTAATTAAGATGAGGACATCTCCTTTGGCAACTTTTCGCGCTGCTGCACCGTTTAGGGTAATTTCTCCACTTCCTCTAGGGCCTGGAATTGCGTATGTTTCAAGGCGTTCGCCATTGTTATTATTTACAATTTGAACTTTTTCTCCTTGAATAATATTTGCAGCGTCCATAAGGTCTTCATCAATGGTGATGCTTCCAATATAGTTTAAATCAGCTCCTGTGACTTTTACTCTATGTATTTTTGATTTTACTACGTGTACTTGCATGGGGCAAAGTTAATGATTTTAAAGTTTTTAATTCAATGCTAGATTGTCTATTAGTCGAATGTTTTCAATAAAAGCAGCAATGAATATGCGATACGTTTCGTTTTTAGATTTGCGTTTGACAGTTTTAAGGTTTTTAATATTTGCAATTTCAACATATTCTAATGTGAGTAGCGGATGCTTATCGAACTGTTTATGAACCCATTCCTTTACCTTCATAGCACTTTTTGTGCCAAACTTTTTCTTGGCTTCTAAAAGTGTTTTGTAAATGAATGCACTTTCGTTTCTGGCTTCGTCGGATAAGCGTTGATTTCGAGAACTCATGGCTAAGCCTGAAGCTTCACGGAATATTTCGCAACCAATAATTTTTACAGGAATGTTATATTTAGACACCAGTTTTTTGATGATCATTAATTGTTGAAAATCTTTTTCTCCAAAATATGCTTTGTGTGGCGTTACAATTTCAAAAAGGCGTTTTACAATCGTGCCAACACCGTCAAAATGTCCTGTTCTGAATTTTCCTTCCATTTCAAATTCCAACCCGTCAAAACTAAATTTTTCTGCTTCAACGTTGGTTTCATAGACATCTTTTACTGTTGGAGCGTACACAAAAATGTTTTTTCCTAAAGTTTTTAATAATTCTACATCGGTTTCTAATGTACGTGGATATTTTTCCAAATCTGTAGCGTTATCAAACTGCGTAGGATTTACAAAAACACTTACACATACAATATCATTGTCAGTCATAGCGTTCCTTACCAAGGATAAGTGTCCTTTGTGTAAAGCGCCCATTGTGGGAACAAAACCAATGGATTTCCTGGCAGATTTTTCTGCTTCAACAAAGTTTTTTAGGGTATTTTGAGTGTAAAATATAGTCATTTGGAAAAAATTAACAGCTTGCAAACTTAATATATTACTGTTAATCTGCATAATTTTTGTAATTTTGCATGTTTTACGCTGAATTATTAAAGGAAAAGCATTTTTATGAATAATAAAAGAGTCTTATACGTTTCATCTGAAGTAGTACCATATTTGCCAGAGACAGAAATCTCCTCCATGTCGTTTGAAGCACCAAAAATGGTTAATAGCAAAGGTGGACAAATTAGGATATTTATGCCACGTTTTGGAAATATTAATGAGAGAAGACATCAATTGCATGAAGTAATTCGTTTATCGGGAATGAATTTAGTGATCAATGATATGGATATGCCATTGATTATTAAAGTAGCTTCCATACCAAAAGAAAGAATACAAGTGTATTTTATTGATAATGAAGAATACTTTAAACGCAAAGCTACGTTTACAGATGAAGAAGGAAATCTTTTTCCAGACAATGACGAACGTGCTATTTTCTTTGCCAAAGGAGTTATTGAAACTGTAAAGAAATTAAATTGGGCACCAGACATCATCCACGTTCATGGTTGGATGGCTTCTTTATTGCCTTTATACTTACGTAAATATTACAAAGACGAACCATTGTTTACAGATAGTAAAATTGTAACTTCTGTTTACAAACAAGAATTTGATGGAATTTTAGATGCAGAAATGCTCAATAAAATCAAATTTGACAATATTGGTGATGGCGGTGTGGAAATACTTGCTGAGCCAAACTATTCTAACCTTCTAAAAGTTGCTGTGGATCATTCGGATGCCGTAGTAATTGCATCTGAAGAAATTCCTGCGGATGTTCAAGAATATCTCACCGGTCTTGAAAAGCCAGTTCTTGAATATAAAAACAGAGAAGAATTTGCAGATGCCTACACAGATTTTTACAACACTAAAGTTTTAAATTAAGGTTAACAAATTACACTTATGAACAAATTTAAAAAGACACTCACAGGTGGCTTAGTTGTACTTTTATTAGTACTTGGCTTTGTAGCTTGTGATGATGAATTTAGAACTGTTGGAGATGAAATTATTGAAAATAATAATTTTACAACAGCTTTATTTGCAGATACCGAAGTGCGTGCATACAACAAACGTATCGGACCTGTACAAACCAATGCATTACCAGTATATCAACTTGGTAAAAATGTAGATCCTGTTTATGGAACTACTTTTTCTAGCTTAACAGTGCAAGCAAGTTTATTTGCAGGCGATCCTCAGTTTGGCGATAAAAGCCAAGCAACAGAAGATGAAGATTTAACGGATCCGGAGGAAATGGAAACCGTTACAGAAGTTTGGTTGAACATTCCGTATTTCAGTACAAGCACTATCAATGATGATGGTGAAACGGAGGTTGAGGTAGATTCTATCTATGGAAATGTGGAACAAACTTTTACATTACGAGTGCAGGAGCTTACTTATTTTTTAAGAGCTTTTGATGAAGATGGACAACCACAAATTTATTATTCCAACGAAGATTTTTCAAACCGTGTTGGACAAACATTGTATGAAAATACCGCTTTTCAAATTAATCTTGATCAAATAGAAGTTGAAGAAATAGATGTAAACGGTATGGCAGTTTTAGATGAAAATGGCGATCCTGTGATTGAAGAAACTTTATCACCGCGAATTCGTGTTCCACTAGACGCTGCTTTCTTTCAAGAAAGAATCATTGACAATGAAGGAAGCATTAAGCTTTCAAACAATAATGTATTTAGAGCAGAAGATCTATTTAGAGGAATTCATATTACGGTCGAAAACACAGAAGCACTGCAATTGTTAGATCTTCAAAATTCAAATATTGAAGTTAATTATGTGTATCAAAAAGTGAATACACAAGGAAACACAGATAGTTCTGACGATACTGTGGAGGCTGAGAAAGCGAAATTTAACATCAGTCTGTCAGATGCAAATATTATCAATTCATTTACAACACCTACATTTACACAAGATGTTACGGCAACAGAAGACAACTTATATGTAAAAGGTGGTGAAGGTTCTATGACTGTGATTGAATTGTTCGGACCAGATAATGATAATAATGGTGTTGCCGATCAGTTGGAAGAAATCAGAGAAAACGGTTGGTTGATAAACGATGCTAATTTAGTGTTTTATGTAAATAACAACGAACAAACTTCAGACGCTGTAGATCCACAACGTCTATATTTATACAATATGGACGACAATTTTCCGTTATTCGATTATTTTGAAGACGAAACTGTAAATGCAGCATCGCCATCATTGTCAAAAGCAATACATGGTGGGATTTTAGAGCGAGATGATGAAGGAGAAGCATTGCAATACAAAATTAGACTTACGGAACATATGAACAATCTGATACGTAAAGACTCAACCAATGTGAAACTCGGATTAGTGGTATCATCCCATATAGATTTAAATTTCATAAATCCAGGTGAAATAGAAACAGGTACAACAGAAGAGGAATTTGTCCCAATTATCTCTATCATGAATCCGTTTGGAACTGTTTTATACGGAAGTACACCAGCAACACCAGAAGACAAAAGGTTACGACTGGAAATTTTTTACACAATCCCAGAAAGCAATTAATATCAATAATTAAGAAGAAATTATGTGTGGAATCGTAGGTTACATAGGTCACAGAGAAGCATATCCTGTGGTGCTAAAAGGTTTAAAAAGACTGGAGTACAGAGGATATGATAGTGCGGGTGTTGCTATATATGATGGCAAAAACATCAAGCTATCCAAAACCAAAGGAAAAGTTGTTGATTTAGAAAATCGTGTCAAAGAAGAAATTTCAGTTGATGGATCATTAGCTATTGGGCATACACGTTGGGCAACTCATGGTGAACCGAACGATGTAAACTCGCATCCTCATTATTCAAATTCAGGCGAATTGGTAATTATTCACAATGGAATTATTGAAAACTACGATCCTTTAAAGCAAGAATTAATCAATAGAGGATATACGTTTCATTCTGATACCGATACTGAAGTATTGGTAAATTTGATTGAAGATGTAAAGAAAAATGAAAACGTAAAACTTGGAAAAGCAGTACAAATTGCCTTAAATCAAGTGGTTGGTGCGTATGCGATTGCCGTGTTTGATAAGAACAAGCCAGACGAAATTGTAGTAGCGCGCTTAGGAAGCCCGTTAGTCATTGGTATTGGAGATGAAGAATTTTTTATTGCTTCTGATGCTACACCTTTTATTGAATATACAAACAATGCCATCTACCTTGAAGATGAGGAAATGGCAATAGTACGTAGAGGTAAAAAAGTAAAAGTTCGTAAAATAAAAGATGATTCCTTAGTGGATCCGTACGTTCAAGAATTGCAATTAAACTTAGAGCAGATAGAAAAAGGTGGCTATGATCACTTTATGCTTAAAGAAATATATGAACAGCCAAGAGCTATTTTGGATACTTTCCGAGGAAGAATGTTATCAAACGAAGGGATCATTCGCATGGCAGGTATTGATGACAATATTGAAAAATTCTTAAATGCGAATAGAATTCTTATTGTTGCTTGCGGAACTTCTTGGCATGCAGGACTTGTAGCAGAATATGTATTTGAAAACTTGACGAGAATTCCTGTCGAAGTGGAATATGCGTCAGAATTTAGATATAGAAATCCAGTAATCACTGAAAATGACGTCGTTATCGCGATCTCTCAATCGGGAGAAACAGCAGATACGTTGGCGGCTATCAAATTAGCAAAAAGTAAAGGTGCTTTCGTATTTGGAGTTTGTAATGTAGTAGGTTCATCAATTTCAAGAGAAACACACGCAGGAGCGTATACACACGCAGGTCCAGAAATTGGAGTAGCCTCTACAAAAGCATTTACTACACAAATTACAGTATTAACCTTAATTGCGTTAAAACTAGCTCAGAAAAAAGGAACGATTTCAACATCAGAATTCCATCAGTATTTATCTGAAATGGATGCCATTCCTGCAAAAGTTGAAAGAACACTTGAATCTGACAATCATGTAAAAACAATTGCTGACATTTACAAAGATGCTACCAACTTCTTATACTTAGGAAGAGGTTATAACTTCCCAGTAGCTTTAGAAGGAGCTTTGAAATTAAAAGAGATTTCATACATTCATGCAGAAGGGTATCCAGCAGCAGAAATGAAGCATGGACCTATTGCATTAATTGATGAGCAAATGCCAGTTGTGGTTATTGCAACTCGTAAAGGACATTACGAAAAAGTAGTAAGTAACATTCAAGAAATAAAATCTAGGAAAGGAAAAATCATTGCGGTAGTAATGCAGGGTGATAAAACCATCAAGAAAATTGCAGACTACGTAATTGAAATTCCTGAAACATTAGAACTGCTTACGCCACTTTTAACAACAATTCCTTTACAATTGTTGTCATATTATATTGCAGTTATGCGCGAATGTAATGTAGATCAGCCGCGAAACCTAGCAAAATCCGTAACCGTAGAATAACTTTAAAAAATATACGCTTTTTTTATGGATATCGTAAAAAAGCGTATATTGTTCTCA
>CAZHSA010000155.1:0-8466 GCA_964535135.1 uncultured Kordia sp. | reverse complement strand
TTTATGCCAATGCCGCAGGTGTTGGAGGAGCGCAAAACTCTATAGGAGGTTTTACATTTCAGTTCTCTGATGGATGGTGGAAGTACAAACAAACTGAAAACTTAGATGTTCATGACAATGTAGCTGTTTGGCCAAATGGAGGATACTCAAGAGATCAAGAAAAAGAAGGCGACCTAAACATGAATGAAGAGTGGTTTGGTATTTGTGCCAAAGGGCCAACAAACGAAAGAGGATTATATACATTATATCCACGTGCAGCGTATTATGCATTAAAAGAAGTACACGAAGTAGATCCTTACGGTCAAGGAATGTCCAAAGGGTTTATTGAAAATCATATTGACAACATTCAAATTATGGATGCTGTATTAAGAGCTAGAGGAGATAAAGCAGCAATGGGCGGCGGAAGCAGTCAAAAAATACGCTTAAGTCAACTTAGAGCAGAATTTACAACATTCAATACAGGAGGAAGTTTAATAACAACTCCCGACAATCCTGATCCAAACGATAATGCATTTCCAAATCAATTAGGGTTTGATCACATGCAATCATATTTTATTGGAATAGAAGGAAATCCTTCTCCAAATATGAGAGCCAATGTAGTAATGAATGTTATTGGTCGTGTGGCAGAAAATCCAATCAATGAAATTTTCTATGAAAACAGGGCACGTCCTATTAGAATTAATGATGCTAATGGAGAGGAAATCGTTATCAATGATAACAATCGTGTAAATGTGTATCAAGCAGAATTTGAGTGGAATGCGAAAGACTTTGATTTACGAGGATTCTATCGTACAGGACACTATCACTGGGGATATGAAGGTGACATCTTCGGATTATATCCAGAGGCAAACTACGGACCTAACTTAGATATCTACGGAGGTGAAATTCTTGGAGTCGAAGTTGACGGTAAAGGCGCATTAAGCGGAGCAAAAGCAGCATTTGGCCCACAACTTTGGTGGGGAGCCAATCCAACAATGCTTTTCAAATATACAAGAAACATAAAAGGATGGGATGTAACAGGAATCTATCACAGAGACTTAAATACCGATCTTGAATTTGATCAAACCGGACGTCGTGTATTAGATGCAAACCAATTACGAAGTGGTGTAATTCCTGCATGGCCAATGGAAAGAGCTACGATTGCTTTAGAGCGTGACTTCGGTAAATTTGGAATACAACTTGGAGGTATCTGGGCAGGAAATCCTTTAAACGGAAGTGCTTACCAAGATGTAAGAGGTTCTTCAGGAAACTACACCGTTGTTGAAGATAAAGTAAAATCAACTGATAATTGGGGAGCGAAAGCTAAATTTACTTATGAAGGCGGACGTTTCAACTTCTATGCACAAGGTTCTGTAATGGGATTAGTTGCCAATGGAGGAGCCGATCAAACACAAACCTTTACAGGTTGGAGATTAAGAGACTCTGGTAGTGGAAACATGACAAACTTCTTATCTGGTTTCACCTATACAATTGGAGATTTCCAAATTGCACCAAACTTCATGTATCAAAAACCATTAGTTGATGCGATGCCAACGGATGTACAAGCACCAGGTAGATTACGTAACGTAATTGACGATCCATTTGCAGTACGAGGAGGAAATCGTGAGATGACTGCAGGTGAAATTCTATTCACATACGATCCAACACCAGGAACATGGATGTATGAGTGGAATAACGATAGATCTGAAGATGCAAAATTTGCAGCGAACTTAGGATTTGTATTCCGTCACTTACCAACACAACAAGATGCACACATCGGTTTCAACGCAAATCGTACTTTCTTTGCTTTCCCTACAGCAGCACCAGCAGAAGACTTATGGGAAATCAATTCTCGTATGGTATCTAAAATATCTCCAGAATTAGGAATCATTGGAAACTTCTACTACGGAAATGCACAAGCAAATGGTGATAGCGACCGATTAATTAAGCGTTTCGGTGGAGATGTGAGAATGATCTACAAAAAAATAAAATTGGAAACTCATGTGAAACTGAACGATTGGGGACCATTTGACTACCATAGAGATTTCAACTTAACATATCCAACACAATTGATGTTAGATATTTCTACAACACTTGGAAAACCAGATTGGTTTGTATTACCAAGTACAAGAATCGGAATCCGTGGAACATGGCGTACATTAGATCAATTCTCTCCAAGATTTGCTCCAAATGCTACAGCAAATGAATTTTCTAACGAACCAGTATTAAGTCCAGCAGGATTTGGTAACGGAACTGAATGGGAAATAAGAACATACATACACATCAACATCGGAAAATAACAAGCTATAACAATGAAAGGATTAACATATTTTAAAAATACAATACTTACAGGTTTGGCTATAGCCTTAACGGTAAGTTGTGAAAGAGATATATCGGATGAAGCTGTATTGGCATCATTCCCAAACACACCAGATATATTTACAGATGCTCCAGTTGGATTGACAGATGAATTCTTTGAATCATTTGATCCTGCTGTTGGAGCTAACCCAAATGGGTTTGGAACAGATGATAACGAAGCGTATGAAGGTTCATCATCCATCAGAATTGATGTACCAGCTCCAAGCGATCCAGATGGTGGTTTCATCGGAGGAATCTTTAGAGATAGAGGCGCCGGTAGAGATTTATCTGGGTACGACGCATTAACTTTTTGGGCAAAAGGAACACTAACTGGAAATGTGCGAATTGGCTTTGGTTCCGATTTTGAAACAGACACCTATCCAGTGGCTACAGTCATAAAATTATCAAGCGGATGGAAAAAATACATCATTCCAATTCCTGATCCTTCAAGATTGACTCAAGAAAGAGGATTATTTTTATTCTCTGCAGGATCTTACGATACCTTACTAAATGACAATTTTGCAGATGCAACGACATTGGCAGATAATCTTGGATACACATTTTGGATAGATGAGTTGCGATATGAAAACCTAGGAACCATTAGTCCTGCTGCACCTTTTATACTTGGTGGTCAAGATGAAGTAGTTGATAATTTTACAGGATTTACAGCAACCATAGGATTTTTAGGAGCTACATTCAATCTTCCTAATGGACAAAACATATCAGTAGAAGCTTCAAATGCTTATTTTGATTTCTCTTCAACAGATACGAATGTTGCCACAGTTAGTGCTACTGGTGAAGTAAGCCTAATTGGAGCGGGAACAGCTACCATTACTGGAAGCATAGGAAATTTACAAGCAAGTGGTTCGTTAACCTTAAATTCTACAGGATCATTCGTAAATGCTCCAATTCCAACACAGGCAGCAGCGGATGTAACGTCTATATACAGTGAATCGTACCCAAGCGTTTCTGGATTTAATCCAGGAGTCTTTGCAGGATCAAATACACAACTCATTTCTGTACAAACTTTTGAAGGGAATAGTCACGTAAACTATGAAGGAATTGACTTTATCGGTATTGGATGGGATGGAACGGTAAATGTAACAGGGGAAACTATGGTGCATTTAGACGTACAATTAACAAGCGGTGCTGGTTCAGCATTAGTGATGGAACTAATTGATTTTGGTCCAGATGATACGGACAATGGTTTCGGTGATGGATCTGCGGGTGGATTTAACCTAAGCAGTCAATTAATACCTGATCAATGGGTTGGTATCGACATTCCTTTAAGTGCATTTACCTTACCAACTGGTGGAGGCGGATCGGGTAATCCTAACTTAGGAAACATCGGATACATAGTGTTTGTTTCTAACAACGGAGCATCATTCTTAGTTGATAACATATATTTCTATTAAGAAATCATAAAATAGTAAAGATGAAAAAAATAATAAAAAATAGTATACTCGCACTAACAATCATTACAAGCACAATGTTTGTTAGTTGCGAAGCAGATGAAACTCAAGAGGTTGTAACCAAAACGAACTTAGTAATGTCTGATGAATTTGACATTGATGGTGCACCAGATCCGAGTTTATGGACCTATGATTTAGGAGACGGAACAGCAGCAGGATTGCCTGCTGGATGGGGAAATGGCGAATTGCAAGTATATACAAGCAATAGTGAAAATGTAGAAGTGCAAAATGGACTTCTAGTCATCACAGCTAGAGAAAACCCTGCAGGTGGCTATACTTCTGCCAGAATCAAAACACAAGGATTATTTGAACAACAATATGGACGCTTTGAAGCACGAATTCGTTTACCGCAAGGAAAAGGATTATGGCCAGCATTCTGGTTGTTAGGAAACAATTGTGATGTAAATCCTTGGCCAGCCTGTGGAGAAATTGACATTATGGAATATTTAGGAGACGGACCTACAGTTGTTTTTGGTAGTGCACACGGACCTAATTTTTCGGGTGCAGAATCTATCTCAAAAGAATATGAACTTACCAATAGCAGATTTGACACTGAATTCCATGTATTTGGAATAGAATGGAGTCCAAATCAAATTAACTACTATGTAGATGATGTTTTATATCAAACAATTACGCCAGAAACTATTGCAGATGAAACTGACGGTGATGGAACTTGGGTATTTGATAACTCTTTCTACATAATTCTAAATGTAGCTGTCGGCGGAAACTTGCCTGGAAGCCCAAACCCAAATACTACGTTTCCACAAAGAATGCTTGTTGACTACGTAAGAGTGTATAACTAAAAAAACAAAAAACATGAAATTTTTAAAATATAAAATAGCCTTACTATCACTAGTACTCGCAGGAACACTATTTACTTCATGTGAAGATATTGAAAGTGGTGTAGAACTAACAGGCTTAGAAGCTAAATTTATTACAGAACAAGATTCTAAAACCATATCATTTATCAATGTCTCTAACAGTGCTTCATCGTATTCATGGGATTTAGGTAATGGAACAACTTCGAGCTTAACAAACCCTGTGCAACGTTATGACAACGGAACGTATACAGTAGTGTTAACAGCATTCAATGACAATGGAGAATCGAGTGTATTTGAAGAAACATTCACCATTGACGGATGTATTGACGAATTAGGTGAAAACATTGATCCAGCGAACGGAGACTTAAATTGGACTTTTTTAAGTAATGATGCAACGTTTGATGCCTTTGGTGATATTGGTGGTGCTGTTGTAGCAAATCCAGTATTAGATGCTGTAAACAGTAGCTGCTTTGTACAAGTCTATGACAAAACAGTAGGTTGCCAAACATGGTCTGGAGTAGGAGTAGAATTGGCTACCTCATTAGATTTTTCAACAATTACAAATAAAACATTCAAAATGAAAGTGTTGGCAGAAGATCAAGTGTCTGATGTTACATTGCGATTAGAATTTATGCCTTTTCCAAATGTAAACCCTTTCCAAGAAAGAGTGGCAAGTATCACACAAGTAGGACAGTGGCAAGAATTAAGTTTTGATTTTACTAACGTTTCTGCAGGCACTTTTAAAAGTGTAATTATTTATTTTGAAAGAAACGCAGCCTGTGACGGTGACACTTATTATTTTGACGACATCACGCAAGAATAAATAACCGAAACACAAAATTCCCCTACTTCCCTGGAAGTGAAAAATTGACCAATTAATGATTAAAGAACAAATAAGCTTAGATCAAGATATTCTACCAAATATGTCTCAAATAGAAACAGTACACATAGACAACGAGCGTTTTTATAAAATCTCAAATAGCGATACACTTCGACCATTTTTTATGAGTATCGTGAGCGATTCCGATCATTGGATGTTTATTTCCAGCAATGGCGGACTAACCGCAGGACGTAAAAACGCCGAATTTTCAATATTTCCATATTATACGGATGATAAAATTACAGAATCAGCCGATATTACAGGAAGTAAATCTATTTTTCAAATAACGAAAAACAGTAAAAACCATTTGTGGGAACCTTTTTCAGAACGATTTGAAGGAAAGTACCAAACAACCCGTAATTTGTATAAAAACAATCACGGAAACAAAATACTGTTCGAGGAAATCAATCACGATTTAGAACTCACATTTCGTTACCAATGGAATTCTAGCGATGAATTCGGATTTGTAAAAAAATCAAATCTTACAAACAATTCGCAAGAAGAAGTTCATGTAAATGTCTTAGATGGAATTCAAAATGTGTTGCCATATGGTGTCGGTTCGGACGTACAAAACGCAAGTAGCAATCTGGTTGATGCATACAAGCGAACAGAATTGGAAGAAGCTACAGGTTTAGGAATATTTGCGCTAAGCGCCATCATTGTGGACAAAGCTGAACCAAGTGAAGCGCTAAAAGCCAACATTGTTTGGTCATTAGGAATTGAAAACCCGCAATATTTACTATCATCATTACAACTCAAAGCCTTCCGTAAGCACTTACCAATTCACCAAGAAACAGATGTAAAAGCAGAAAAAGGCGCATACTTTATCAATGCGCAAGTGCAATTACAAGCTTCGGAAAGTAAAGAATGGTTAACCATTACCAATGTAAATCAAGATCATAGTAGCATTGCAGCATTATCATTTCGTATTCAAAATGAACTCAATCTTGCCAAAAGAATTCAACAAAACATTGATCTAGGCACAGAAAAGTTACTACAATTGAATGCAGCTTCTGACGGAATGCAATTAACTGCTGATAAATTTAGAGATACACGTCACTTCTCCAACACGCTGTTCAACATCATGCGTGGTGGAATCTTTGACAATAACTATCAAATAGAGAAGTGGGACTTTAAAAACTATCTAGCAAAAGCGAATAAAAAAGTTGCCAGAACTACGGAAAATATTATAGATGCCTTACCGGCAGAATTTACGCTGGCTGATATCCAAAAAATAGCGTATGAAAGCACAGACAAAAATTTCAGACGTCTGTGTTTAGAATACATGCCATTAAAATTCAGTCGTCGTCACGGAGATCCAAGTCGTCCGTGGAACAAATTTTCAATCAACACACGAAGTGAAGTAGATGGTTCTAAAATATTAGATTACGAAGGAAACTGGCGTGACATCTTCCAAAACTGGGAAGCCTTAGCACATTCATATCCAGAGTTTATTGAAAGTATGATTCATAAATTCTTAAATGCCACTACGTTTGACGGATACAATCCGTACCGTGTGACAAAAGACGGATTTGATTGGGAAGTTGCCGAACCAGACGATCCATGGTCATATATCGGATATTGGGGAGATCACCAAATCATATACTTACAAAAATTCTTAGAAATCATCGAAAGCCACAAACCAGGGAAACTGGAAAGCTTCTTTGATAAGGACTTATTTGTATATGCAAATGTTCCGTACAAAATAAAACAATACTCAGATTTACTCAAAAATCCGAAAGATACCATTGAATTTGATGAGGAACTAGATCATAAAATTCACCAAAAACGAGAAGAGCTTGGAGCTGACGGTGCGTTACTACGCGATGAAAACAAATTCATCGTCAAAGTAAACTTCATCGAAAAAATACTAGCAACAACATTGGCTAAAATCGCTAACTTCATCCCTGAAGGTGGAATTTGGATGAATACACAACGTCCAGAGTGGAATGATGCTAACAATGCTTTGGTAGGAAATGGCGTGTCTATGGTAACCTTATGTTACTTGCGTCGCTTCTTAAAATTCTTTGAAAATGTCTTTGATTCCTCTCAAACAAATACGGTTGAAGTCTCAAAAGAATTAGTAACATTCTTCCAAAAAGTAGCAAAAACACTCAAAGATCATCAATACATTCTAGCAGGAAAAATAAATGACAAAGATCGCAAAGCAGTATTAGACGGACTTGGAATTGCAGGAAGTGAATACCGCGAACAAATCTATCACAATGCTTTTTCTGGAAGAAAAGAAAATATCGCTATTGAAGAAATTAAAAACTTTGTAACTACGAGTTTAGCATACTTAGAGCATGCGATTGAAGCAAACAAGCGCGAAGACAACTTATACCACGCTTACAACCTAATGACCGTTGAAAACGACGAAGAAGTATCAATTTCGTACCTCAATGAAATGTTAGAAGGGCAAGTTGCGGTATTAAGTTCTGGCTATATCTCTTCAAAAGAAGCATTAGCTGTGTTAGATGGATTAAAAAGTAGTAAACTTTTCAGACCAGATCAATACAGTTACTTACTCTATCCAAACAAGGAACTCAAAGGATTTATAGAACGTAACACCATTCCACAAGAAGCGGTACAAGCGTCAACATTACTTCAGCAACTATTAGCAGACGGAAACAACGCAATCATTGCTAAAGATATCAATGGTGAATATCACTTTAACGGAAACTTTAAAAATGCAGGAGATTTAGCAGAAGCGTTACAGGCATTAAAAAATACAGAATATAGTGATGTAGTGGAAGCGGGAAGCGATCATGTATTAGCTACGTTTGAAGAAGTATTCAATCACAAAGCCTTTACTGGCCGCTCAGGAACCTTTTACGGGTATGAAGGATTAGGTTCTATTTACTGGCACATGGTTTCAAAACTACAATTAGCTGTATTAGAATGTTGCTTAAAAGCCATTCGCGACGGTGAAAGTGCTGAAGTCGTAGGCAGACTT
>CAZHSA010000154.1:0-8535 GCA_964535135.1 uncultured Kordia sp. | reverse complement strand
CTTAGCTCAGTTGGTTAGAGCATTTGACTGTTAATCAAAGGGTCCTTGGTTCGAGCCCAAGAGGGGGAGCAAAGCTTTCAAAAGCCATCCATTAGGGTGGCTTTTTTGTTTTTTAGACATTCCTTTTTTCTAATAGAATCTTCAAAATAAAAAAGGCTATTCAACATGTGAATAGCCCTTTAGAAAAGCATTTTTACCCTTTAACGCTAGTGTTTGATAAACTTGCTGATGATACTGCCGTTATGAGCGTAAACCTTTAAAAAATACTTTTCGTTTTGTAATTGATTTATATGTATAGTGTGTAAATCAAATCTTTTTTTAGTAAAGATTAATTTTCTGGTAATTGATTTGTGATTTGATATGTGCTAAAATTCAAGAAATTCCCTGGATGCGCTAGTACATTTTGTAAAATTACGGGCGAATCAGGATTGGTTCCAGAATACTGTGTGCTTCCATCCATATTAACATCATTATTGTTATAACTACTTACGGTAAATGTTGGGAAGTTTAAAAAGTTTCCAGGATCATTCAATACTAATGAAAGAATGTTAGGTGTATCAGGACTCGTTCCAGAGTATTGAACAACGGCATCATCATTTACATTTCCTGCCCACATTGCCATAGTTCCAGAAGGCATACCAGCGCTTGTTTGTGCATTGCTTCCAAAAGTTACTATGGAGCCATCCGTGAAGTCAACAGTGGTTTCCGAACTATTTAACGCAAAGGTGTTTGCAGACATAATTCCTAAGTGATTTCTGTGTTTTAAAGCTATATAGTAGTTTCTACTGTCTACATTAAATCCTACTCCAGTACTACCATCTACCGAAACAATATCGCCATCACGTTGTAGTAAAGCGGATTGTGCTGCAATTACAGAAGTATTGTCTGTTGCATCGCGTAATTCCACCCAAACCCAATCTATGATAGCATCGGTACCAGTAGTATTAAACACGGAAGCGATACAAGTTAAACCATCTGTATATGGACTTGTCGTTGGTATTAATCCTGCTTCACGCAAATCGTCTCGCATTAAACTTTCTTCGCCTGTATTTGGTTGTAAAGCCGCTCCTTGTAAGTAGACTTTTGCATTCAATAAAACTTCTCTTGATAAAATGCTGTAGCCAGAGGTAAAATTACTGATTGCGCCAGTTAGCGAAAAAGAATTTAGTGTCGCATCATTATTGTAGCTTGAATTATCTGTTACAGCAGTGATTGTTGTATTATCAGCATTTGCAATACCTTGATCAAAACGATAGTTTAATACTAAACCTAACTCATTGCCAGCTAACTGGTAATCTTTATTGTCATTAATCTCGGTTTGTGTTCGTGCTACATTCCAAAATCGCACTTCGTCCATGATACCGTTAAAAGGATATGGAAAATTTGAACCTAAACTTCCTGCACCAATAATTAATGGATTTGTATTTGTACTTAGCGTTGGGGTTCCTGATAGTGACACATTTTTTACATTATCGCCATTTATATAAATATTTATTGCCGTACTACTTAATGTTACCGCTATATGATACCACGTATTAGTTGATAAGGTTCTATTAGCATCTTGATCCCATGAATAATCGGTTGAACCAGTTCCAAAACCAGGATGATAGAAACGAAATATTTTTTCCTGACCAGAAGCTGTCCTTAACATTAATCCATAAGCGCCGCCAAATGTTGATTTCCCAAATAAACCTTGCCAATCTAAGCCGGCGACACTACTATCAATAGTATCAAAATTTACCCATGCTTCAAATGTAAAAGCCGTTGTAAAATCTAAACTATTGTCATCTGCTACCTCAAGATAATCGTAATCTGTAAGTGTGGAACCATCAAAATGAAGTGCAGTAGCTGGCATTAATAAAGCTGGATTGTATGCGGCTATATCATATAAAACATCACTGTTATTAGCTCCCCAAACACGGACGTATAGTGTTTGACCAGCTAATGCCATATCATTAATGACTATTTTGGCATTGGAATTATCTCCTGAATCATTATCGCACTGTATTTGAGTGAGATTTGTACAAGCGCCACTGTAAATTGCCATGGCTGTATTAGAGGCTCCAAATGTTTCTACGGTAACAATACCATCATCTGGTACCGTTACTGCATACCATACATCACGGTCTTGATAATTTCCACAGCTTGGTGTTGCAACACCAGAATCTGTTGCAATAGTATGGTCGATATTATTGATTGGAAACTCCGTTTCATTACCACCAACTTGAAGAGTAGAAGCGGTATCACAGACATCATTTGGAGAAGTTCCTACAGTTCCTTTCACTTCCATTATTAAACTAACATCAAAATTTATGTCAGTATAGTTTAATATGCCATTACTACCACCATTACAACCCACGTAAGATAAATAACTAGGCGCTGTTTGCGCTTCTGAATTAGAACCAACTTTTAAAATACTAGTTTCTGCCACCGTGATAGAAAAAACTAAAATATCTTCTGTTACTATAGCAGTAATTGGAACAGAAACAATAGTCCCTGCATCCGAAGATACAATTTGTGTGTCTACGAACGCTTTTTCTGTTAATTGTCCAGGAAAACTATCTGCACCGTAAATTTTTATTCTTATAGTTTGAAAAAAAGGGGGATTCATTCTTGGATCTATAGCAAAAGAAACTTCAGAGACATTAAATGGTTCTGTAATATTAAAATCTTGACTAAGATTAAAACTTCTATAAAAAGTATTAAAATTTGCAGTACAAGAAATAGTATTGTTGTTGACTATGGTATTTGAAGTATGGTGTTTGAGTGAAACTATTTGTGCGTTGCTCACCAACGATACTAGTAAAATAGTAATAACGACTAATAGGGTATTTTTTTTCATAATGCCTAGCTTAACATAAATTTAGCGTCTAATATAAATTTATCCTAAGGCGTAAGCACTACACACTACGTCTACAATTACATCTACAAAATTATAAACAACTCATTTTCAGCTATTTATTTTTAGTGTAATATTGACTATAGTAATCTTTAGATAGTTTTTTCTATAAAATCAATGATAGATATTTCTGCAGGAGCGCTCATTTTTTTACGTATTCTATACCTGTATTGTACCACGCTACTAAAAGAAATCCCCAGCATATTTGCGATTTCATGAGAGCTTAATTCTAATTTTTCCAAAGCAATTAATCGCTCCTCAGCATTTGTTAATTGATATCCTTTATCTTTTATTTTTTTTAAAAAGTATGGATGTACAGCATTGAATTTTATTTTAAAGTCTAACCAATCTTGCGTTGTGAGTATTTTAGTAGATAACAAGTTGTGCAAATTGTCTACTACAGCTGTGCCTATATTTTCTAGTTTCAATTGTTCTAGTTGGTGTTGGAGTGCTTCTTGTTCTACACTTTTTTGCAATAATTGTTTTGTAAAATTAGATAGGTCTTCTCTATTTTTTTTAATTTCTAAAGCTAATTGCTTTCTTTTAGTTTTTCCCATCCACCAAATTCCAGAAGCTATTAACAATGCTGATAATAATAGGGCAAGTAATGTATTTCGTTTTCCCGCTGAAATAGCTTTATCACTCTCTAGTTTTTGAATTTCGGCAGCCTGTTTTATAATCTCTTTTTCTTTTTGTTCTGTCCGAAACCTAGAGCTATGATAGGCGTAGGTATTTGTTGTTGTCATAGCATTTAATGAGTCTTTATATCTTATTAAATGATCCAAATGATAATTTACCTTTTCCACATTACCTTGCTTTTTATAGATGTCTACAAAAATATGCTCAACATTAATATCATCATTACTCAGTACTACCTTATTTGACTTTTTGTGGTCTTTATAGGTAGTAAGTAGCTCAAGAGCTTTGTCTAATTGATTTGTTTTTTCAAAATATATTGATTTATGTTTTAATACTTGAGTAGATATAGATTTATTGTTAAACGCTTGCTCTTCAATTTCTTTTATCTTATCAAAATACATTTTTGCAGAATCTAACTGATTAAGTTTTGAATGATACATTAAAGCTGTGGCATTGTAATAATAATATTCTCCCATGCCTTCATAATTATTTTTAAATTTTTCTTTTTCTAACTTTTTATATGTTTTTCCAGCATACTCTAAATAAGGTTTTGCTTTAGTAAAATTATTTCTTTCAATCTCCACCATCGCTAAATTGAGCTTTAGATACGCTAAGCGTGTAATTTTTTTTTCTCTTTCACACAATACAATTAGCTCATTCGCTACTTTTTCGGCTTCTTCTACAAGTCTATTTTTTCTATACATTAAATAAAGCTCGTTCTTGGTAAAGAATACATAATCATAATCTTTTATGGCTTCGTAGATCGGATATGCCTTTTCAAATTTGAATATAGCCTCCGTAAGATTTCCTATTCTTGCATTTGCCTGACCAGAAAAGAAATAAGCGTCGCCAGCAAAAGCAGAATCTCTTGTTTTTTCAAAAGTTAGTGCTGCTTTATTGTAATGTTCAATAGCATTTTTAAAATCTAAATTTGCAAAATACAGCCCGCCTTTTTTTAACCACATATACGCCTTTGAAGCTTCATCTTTAAATTTGTCTTTATAAGACAACATCTCATCAATCAACTCTAAAGCCTTTTCAGGTTTATCCGTATTTACGTATTGATAGATGATAAAGCGTGCTTTCCAAGCCATAAGATCATAATCTTCTAACTTCTTTGCCAATGCCACACATTCTTGGAGGTATTTTAATTGGTCTTCATGATTTTCATTAACCATTTTACTGGTTAGTTTTTTTAAGGCTGTTAAGCGTTTCTGGTCATCTTTTATATAGTCTAGATTTTGAATAAGACTATCAATTTTAGTTTGCGAAAAACCCTTAAGTGATGAAAACAATAGAAAGAAAACAATTATAAAACAGTGACGGATAGAATTAGCAAAAGGTTTGGTAATCATAACTTCATTAATAAAATATTTAATCGCTGCAATATATTATTCTCAAAGGTAACATGTATACTAATACCTCAAATTATCATCTATTTGTAGATGTAATTGTATATGCAATCATCTATTACAGATCATTTTTTAATACAATTTCAGGTTGTACATTTATAGATTTTTAAGTGTCATTTTAATTGAAAATTAGAAATTCTCTCTTGATTAAGCTTTTGAAGCTATAGTAAAAAGAGCTATTGCAACCGATATTGGTGTATGAAAGCATGATTAGGAAAGCTATCGTTTTTTATGCCTGTATTTCTCGTAAAATTGGGCTATTTCAACAACTTCCCAGCCATTTGCAACAATTGCAATTCGGAATTCTTAGCGTCGTATTTGGCTTTACTTAAGTTGAGTTGCGCATGTAACAAATTAATTTGTGCCTGTCGGAAATCTAAGGTGATCACTTGTCCAAGTTTGTATTGCTCTTCGGTGCGTTGAAAACTTTGTTGATTCGTTTTCAAGTTCATTTCTTGCACACGAATGGTATACAAGGCATTTTGATAGGTTTCCCACGTATTGCTCAAATCGCGGAGCAATTGCTGAGCGGTTTGCTTCTTGCGAATGTGCTCACTATCCAACGCAATCTTTGCATTTTGAACACGCGTTTTGGTTTTCCCACCATCAAAAAGATTCCAAGTCAAATTCACACCAACACCAAATCCGTTAGAAAACTGACTGGCAAAAGCAAAAGCCTGATCGCTAGTACTTTCATTAATACTATACGATCCATCAGCAGAAATAGTAGGCAACCAACCCGATTTGCTCATTTTAATGTCATACGTATTAATAGCAATATTCTTTTCAATTTGAAGCAACTGTACGTTGTTCTGCTGTACGTTTTCTTGTAAATCGTCCAAGGTTAAATCAAATGAATAATCAATAGTGGTGTCTACATTGTAATTGATCTCTGAAACGTCTGTGCCCATCAAAATATTCAGATCGCGCTTGGCATTTTTTAGCAATCGCTCACTATCCAAATAGGAAATACTATCATTATTCCGATCTACTTCTGCGGTCAGCACATCTAATTTAGTCGCTTGTCCAAATTCAAAATTATACTGCGTACGTTCCAAACGTTGTCGCGAAATGGCTAAAGTTTCAGCTAAATTTTTAGTGTTTTCGGTTAAACGGGCAATTTCAAAATAACTCGCATACACTTGAAGCAGCGTGTTTTCAATCGTTTGCCGCGCTTGTAACTCGGTTAATCCTTGGGTTTCTTGTAGTTTTTGAACGTTGTATTTTCGATTAAAACCGTCAAAAATGGTATAATTTAATGTAAGAGTGGCATTGTAATTTTCAGTAACGGCGCCGTCAATAACAAATGGATCGCCTTCTTGCGTTTCTGCATCTACATTATTTTCATCATACGTAGCACTTGCATTCGTCGTTAAAGTTGGTAAATAGCCTGTATTATAAATGCTCGTATTATTTTTAGCCGTTTCAATATCATTTACGGACACTAACACATCATAATTGTTTTGTAAAACCAATTGAATGACTTCGTTTTGTGTGAGTATTTTTTGCGCTTTCGCGGGAATAAACCCTAGAAGAATCACAAGTATAACATATATTCTTTTCATCAGATGTTTACTTTTAATCAATAAATTCTTGTTCGCTTTTCATTTCAATAATGGCGCGTTCTACGGCTTCATTGCTTGGTTTTTTACCAGTCCAAAGCCATGTAAGATTCACTTTTCCGGCATTGAAAAACGAGAGTAAAATAGGAAGTGTAAATAAGGTTAATACGGTAGCAATTGCAATTCCGTAGGCAACCGAAATCGCCATCGGAATTAAAAACTGTGCCTGTCTGCTCGTTTCAAAAATCAAAGGTGCGAGCCCGACAATAGTTGTCAACGATGTTAAAAAGATGGCTCTAAATCGCGATTTTCCTGCCGCAATGATGGCTTCTCTGTACGGTAAACCTTCTTTCAAAAAACTATTGAGTTTGGTAATTAAAACGAGTCCGTCGTTCACTACAATTCCCACCAAGGCAATAATCCCAAGCATGGATAAAATATTAATAGGAAAACCATGAATATAATGTCCCCAAGCCACGCCAATCAAACTAAACGGAATGATAGACAACAAAATTAATGGCTGACTGTACGAACGGAAAGTGAATACAATTACAATATAAATCAGCAATAAAAAGATAGGACCCACCGTAGCAACCGAATCAATTACTTTTTGGGCTTCGCGGTTTTGTCCTTCAAACAATTGCGAAACACTTGGATACTTTTTTATGACTTCGGGCATGATGTCCGTGGAAATACTTTGCATCACTGCAGCAGCGCTTTCCTTTGGGTTTTTCATGTCAGCTTCCACACGAATTTCGCGCAATCCGCCTAAATGACGAATACTTACTTCACCACGCGCAATGGTATAGGTGGCAATTTCTCCAAATGCTACACGCGCTCCCGAAGGTGTATTAATTTGCATATTCTCTAAACTTTCAATGGATTCACGCTCTTCACGCACATACCGAACCCACACGCGAATTTCATCTTGTCCACGTTGAAAACGCTGAATTTCCGCACCAAAAAACCCGCTTCGTATTTGCGACATCACATCGTTGAGTTGCAAACCAAGAGGATACGCATTGTCTTTTAGCGCAACTTTAATTTCTTTAATTCCCGCAGGATCAGTATCTACAACGTCTCTTACTTTCGGATTTTTGGCAATAAACGCTTTTACCATTTCTTTTGCCTTTCGCAAGTCTTCAATATCGTCGCTCACCAAAGAAACCGACACAGGTTTTCCACCCAAAGAAGTTCCTGATCCGTAAATGAGTTTTTCGGCTCCATAAATGTCTCCAACTGCTTCTTTGAAAGCTAACGAAATTTCATCTGCTGAAAAATCACGCAATTCGCCAGGAAGCAAGTTCACTAATACCGTAGCATTTGCCGTGCCTGGACCAATGGTTTTAATCGCATTTAACACAGGTTGCTGCTCCGGATCGTCAGTAGTGGCAAATTTTTTATTGACTTTCCAAACGGCAGTTTCTATTTTTTGAGCCAGCGAATCTGTGATTTTTTCATTCGTTCCTTCAGGCATCGTCAATTCAATACTAACAGTTTCACTGGCAACAGGAGGAAAAAATGTAAATTGAATAATTCCGCCAGCAATCGCGCCAAGCGTAATCATTAAAAAGACAATAGGAATGATTAAACCTAAAATTTTTGTGTACACATTTTCCATAAAAAAGGTAATGGAAGGCGTGTAGATGCGGTTTTTGATATAATTCATCAAACGTTCTGCCTGTTTGCTGAGGTAATTTGGTTGTTGTTCTCTTTTCAATGCCTTAGAATGAGCAATGTGCGCTGGCAGAATAATCAACGCTTCCACCAACGAAACGATGAGCGTAACGGCAACTACAATGGCTACTTCTCCAAAGAAAGAACCAATATCTCCATCTAAAAAGAAGAAAATAGAAAAGGCTAAAACGGTGGTAACTATGGCCGAAAGAATAGGAGGAATCACTTGCATGGTACCATCAATAGCAGCTCTTATGGGCGATTTCCCTTTTTCGTATTCGCTGTAAATATTTTCAGCAATGACAATTCCGTCATCGACCAAAATACCAATGACGATGATCATTCC